>DATKLH010000486.1:0-5009 GCA_035542515.1 Casimicrobiaceae bacterium | reverse complement strand
CGCGAGCTCACGACGACATGCGCCGACCTGCATGATCATCGCATGTCGTCCGCATCGAGCAGCGCGGCTGCGACGAATCCCGGCAACGGCACGGGGCGACCCGTCTGGAAGTCGATCCAGACGATCTTCGCCGCTCCATCGGCATAGCGCTGGCCGTTCATGTCGATCTCGTAGAAGTTGCCTACGCTGGTGCGGCCCGGATGCTCGAGGTACACCGCTACGGTGATGTCGCCGGGATAGGTCAGCGGCTGCTTGAAGTGGCAGTTCGCCGTCACGATCACCGGTCCCTGCGTCGCGTCGTACGCGCGTCGCTCGCGCATCGCATAGAGCCATTCGATGCGCGCCTGCTCCATGTAGCGGAAATACACGGTGTTGTTCACATGGCCCAGCGTGTCCATGTCGGCCCAACGTATGGACTGGCGCGAGGTGTGTACGAGCACGCGGCGAGACACTGCGCGGGGGATCGATGCAGGGTCGACGAAGGGAAGACGTCGCGTCGATTATACAATTCACCATCGCAGCCCTCCTCTTCGATCACCCCTTGCAAGGATCGCCATGCCGGAGCCACAACGCGAAGCGATGGAATTCGACGTCGTCATCGTCGGCGGAGGTCCGGCGGGACTCGCTTGCGCGATCCGCATCAAGCAGCTCGCCGCGCAGGGCAACCGCGACATCAGCGTGTGCCTGATCGAAAAGGGCTCGGAGATCGGCGCGCACATCCTTTCCGGCGCGGTGATCGACCCGCGCGCGCTCAACGAGCTCGTTCCGGACTGGAAGGTCAAGGGCGCACCGCTCGACACGCCGGTGACCGACGATCGCTTCCTGATCCTTTCGCAGAGCAGCGCCTGGCGCATACCGGGCTGGGCGCTGCCTCGGCTCATGAGCAATCACGGCAACTACATCGCGAGTCTCGGGAACGTATGCCGATGGCTCGGCACGCAGGCCGAGGCGCTCGGCGTGGAAATCTACCCGGGCTTTCCCGCGGCCGAGGTGCTCTACGACGAAGCAGGAGCCGTCAGGGGCGTGGTCACCGGCGACATGGGGATCGGGCGCAACGGCGCGCCGCGATCCGACTACCAACCCGGGATGGAACTGCACGCGAAGTACACGCTGTTCGCGGAAGGCGCACGCGGTTCGTTGTCGCAACAGCTCATGCGCAAGTTCAACTTGCGCGACGGCGTCGATCCGCAGAAGTACGGTCTCGGCGTGAAGGAGCTCTGGCAAGTCCAGCCGGATCGCTTCCACAAGGGCCTGGTGTTGCACAGCCAGGGCTGGCCGCTCGATGAGCAGACGGGCGGCGGCTCGTTCCTCTATCACTGGGGCGACAACCTCGTATCGGTCGGCTTCGTGGTGCATCTCGACTACCGCAATCCGTACCTGTCGCCGTTCGAGGAGATGCAGCGTTTCAAGAGCCATCCGGCGATCCGCCCGACCTTCGAGGGCGGCAAGCGCATCGGTTACGGCGCGCGCGCGATCAACGAGGGCGGCCTGCAATCGGTGCCGCAGCTCGCGTTTCCCGGCGGGGCGTTGATCGGGTGCTCGGCCGGATTCGTGAACCTGCCGCGCATCAAGGGCAGTCACAACGCGATGAAGACCGGCATGCTGGCCGCCGAAGCGGTGGTGACCGCGCTTGGCGCGGGTCGTCAACGCGACGTGCTCGCCGAATATGCGCAAGCCTGGAAGACGTCGTGGGTGTACGACGATCTGTACAAGGTGCGCAACGTCAAGCCGGGCTTGAAGTGGGGCATGTGGCCGGGCACGATCCACGGCGGCATCCACATGTGGCTCAACGACATCGGACTCGGTGCGCTGGTACCCTGGACGCTGCGCCACGCGTACGCGGATCACGAAACGCTCGTTCCGCTCGCGCAGGCCACGCCGATCGCGTATCCCAAGCCCGATGGCGTGGTGACCTTCGACCGGCTCTCCTCGGTCTATCTGTCCAACACCAATCATGCGGAGGATCAGCCGCCGCACTTGCGCATCCTCGATCCGGAGATCCCGGTGAAAGTGAACCTCGAGGTCTACGGCGGTCCGGAGTGGCGCTATTGCCCGGCGGGGGTGTACGAGTTCGTCGATGCCGAGTCGGGAGTCGGCAAGCGCCTGCAAGTCAACTTCCCCAACTGCGTGCATTGCAAGACGTGCGACATCAAGGATCCGCGGCAGAACATCCGCTGGGTGACACCGGAGGGCGGCGGGGGGCCGAATTATGTGGACATGTGAGGATGCGTTGATCGTCGATCGTTGATGGGCCATCGACCATCGACCATCGACCGTGAACTATCGCCAGGCGCGCCGGCGCCTGGTCATACCGCCCCATACAAAGGCGGCCTCGCCGGCGTCCCGCGCACGAACATGGCAAGCTCCTCGCGCCGCGCCATCGCGTCGTGATACCCGAGTCGGATCAGCGCGCGGCAATAATCGCGATCGAACAACAGGTACGACAATAGCGTTGCGCCGGAGCGACGGGTCGCCCCGATGCCGCCAAGGAAGATGCGCACCGAGCGCGGCAGGTGATCCGCGTAGCGCGCCGCGATTTCATCGATCTCCTCCGACGGCGTGATCACCAGCGTCTCGATCGGGCGCAGCCGCATCTCGCCGTTGCGCCGCCGATCCGGAGGAATGAGGCTCAGCGTTCGATTGATCCGTTGCATGCGCTCGAGATCCATCTCGAGGCTGTCGAGGAAGATGCTGGTCAGCGCGTGGCCGCCGATCTGCGCGATGGTCGGATAGGCCGGTGGCCCGGCACGGTATCGCTCCGGCTCCGAAGTGAAGCGTCCCACGGCGATCACCAGCACGCGTTCGGCACCCAGATGCAGCGCCGGACTCAGCGGCGCCACCTGACGCATGGACCCGTCGCCGAAATATTCGTTGTCGATGCACACCGCGGGGAACACGAGCGGTATCGCGCTGGAGGCGAGCAGATGATCCACGCGCAGGCGCGTCGCGATGCCGATGCGTCGCGCGCGCTCCCATTTCTCCGCCGCGGGATTCGCCTCGAAGAACGTGACCGACCGTCCGTAGGTGTACCCGGTCGCGTTGATGGCAAGCGCGTACAGATCGCCCCGCTCGATGTTGCGCACGATCGCGTCGAGGCCGATCCGCTCGCCGAGCAGCCGGCGGAGCGGCGCGTTGTCGAGCAGCGACGCGGGCTTGTCCGGACCGTGGCCGCCAAGCATCAGCGCCAGCAGCCAGCGCGCGCCGGTCTTGATCATGCCCATCGGATCGGCGCGGTAGACGTGACCCGGGTCGAAATTGCGCCACACCGACAGGAGCTCGCTCACCGCGAAACGGAACCGGTCGGCATTCGCGGCCAGGGCGGCGGCGTTGATCGCACCCGCGGAAGTCCCGCAGATGATCGGAAACGGGTTGCGCTCCGAGCGCGGCAGCACCTCGGCGACGGCACGCAGCACGCCGACCTGGTAGGCCGCGCGGGCGCCACCACCGGTGAGGATGAGGCCTGTCAGAGCGGGTGCGTCGAGCATCCGCGGTCCTCCCTTGCCAGGGGTGCTGCGGCGACGTTGCAGACGCTTGCGGCGCACGCGGGCCCGCGCGAACGCAGCCCTCCGGCTATGATGTCTGGATTATCGGCACGAACGCGTGTTCGCGAGAGGCATGCCGGGCGGTCTGCGCAAGATCAAACCGCCGTCGTTGCGCGCGCGGCACACTTTCGGCGCCCTTTCCCACCGATCGGATTGCCCATGACCTATCGCGCCATCGTCGTCCACATGGACGGCAGCGAGGCCAACGCCCGGCGGTTGGCCACCGCCGTTCGACTCGCACGCGCCTACCACGCCGAGCTGATCGGCGTGTACCTGGTGGCGGAGCCGAACATCACGCCGTTCACCGCCGCCGTCATGCCAGGCGCCGAACGCGCGCTGCAGGACGAGTACGATCTCGAGCGCGCGGTGGAGCGCGCCTTTCGCGACGCTTGCACAGGCGCGGGCATCGAGAGCATCGATTGGCGTTCCCCCGCGGGCGACCCGTACCGCGCCGCCGCGGCGCAGACGCGCGGCGCCGACCTCGCGATCCTCGCTCAACCGGCGGGCGACGCAGGCTCCACATTCTCCGCCGGCCTCGCTCATGCCGTCCTCATGGAGTCCGGTCGGCCGGTGCTGTTCGTGCCATCGGCAAGCGCGGTGACCACCCTGGGACAGCGTGCGCTCATCGCGTGGAACGACTCGCGCGAAGCCGCGCGCGCGGTGGCCGATGCACTGCCGCTGTTGAAGGATGCCCGTTCGGTGCACGCGGTCGCGGTCACGGCGACGAGCGAAGAAACGCTAGATGAACAGGTATCCGACTCGGAGCTTTCGGCGTTCCTCGTGCGACATGCGGTGGCTACACGCGTGGAGCGCATCGGCGGTAACAATCTGGACGCCGGCGAAGTGCTTTTGTCCCATGCAGCGGACCTCGGCGCCGATCTGATCGTGATGGGCGGCTACAGTCGGCCACGCATCAGGGAGCTCGTGTGGGGTGGTGTCACGCGTACGATGCTCGAGAAGATGACCGTGCCGGTGCTGATGGCGCACTGAGTGCGTAAAACCCGGGAGCGGGGACCCGGAGTTGGGGCCGGTGTGCGGTCGGCCGCGCGCTTCGGCGATTCGTAAGTACAGCGAACACCCATCGTCGGCGAGGCGCTCACGCGGGAGTCGATTCGCGGTTCCGCCCGCCATGAACGGCGCGTGCGCCGGTGGAAGCCGGAATCCCGCGACTCTCCCGACCTTCGGTGCAAAACTGGGAAAACAGTCGCTGGGTCCCGGCGTTCGCCGGGACGACGGTTGGTTGCGTTCGTTGGATGCCGAGCAACAAAACGAGAAAACAGTCGCTGGGTCCCGGCGTTCGCCGGGACGACGGTTGCGTCTATTCGTTGGATGTGAGCTTGATGCGGCTTTGATCCGGTCATCACAACCCGCAGTCGCTGGCGGCCAACCCCTAGCCCCTATCCCCCTGTCCCTGTCCCTATCCCTATCCCTATCCCTATCTCTATCCCTATCCCTATCCCTATCCCT
>DATKLH010000485.1:0-22305 GCA_035542515.1 Casimicrobiaceae bacterium | reverse complement strand
CAAGCCCGAGGGCCACTGTGCCGGCGACCGAAAGGTCCCGCCAGCGCCGGGAGCTTCAGTACGCAAAGGGTCGCGCACGGCGCTTTAGCCAGTGTCGTGCGCGAATGTCGTCAACCAACCCAGGGGAACGAGAAACAGGGTTCTCGCGTCCCACGGCCATAGCTTCAGTACATTGCAAAGGAACCCAACCCCAATGGCTACCGCCACCCAGATTCAAACCCCGCCCGCCGCCGAGAATTTCGCCGCGCTGTTCGAGGAATCGCTTGCGCGCCAGGAGATGCGGCAGGGGGAACTCATCACCGCAGAAGTGACGCGCGTCGACTACAACGTCGTCGTCGTCAATGCAGGACTCAAGTCCGAATCGTTCATTCCCATCGAGGAGTTCAAGAACGACCAGGGCGTGGTCGAGGTCAAGCCAGGTGACTTCGTGACCGTCGCGATCGAATCGATCGAGGACGGCTACGGCACGACGCGCCTGTCGCGCGACAAGGCGAAGCGACTGAAGGCCTGGCACGATCTCGAGAGCGCGATGGAGCAGGGCTCGGTCGTGCAGGGCATGGTCACCAGCAAGGTCAAGGGCGGCCTGACCGTGATGATGAACGGCATCCGCGCTTTCCTGCCCGGTTCGCTGGTCGACATCCGTCCGGTCAAGGACACCTCGCCCTACGAGGGCAAGCAGCTCGACTTCAAGGTCATCAAGCTCGACCGCAAGCGCAACAACGTCGTCGTGTCGCGCCGCGCGGTGCTCGAGGAATCGCTCGGCGAAGAGCGCGAGAAGCTGCTCGCCACGCTGCAGGAAGGCGCAGTGGTCAAGGGCATCGTCAAGAACATCACCGATTACGGCGCGTTCGTCGACCTCGGTGGCATCGACGGGCTTCTGCACATCACCGATCTCGCGTGGCGGCGCGTGAAGCATCCGTCGGAAGTCCTCTCGGTCGGCGATGAGGTCACCGCGAAGGTGCTCAAGTTCGACCAGGAGAAGAACCGCGTGTCGCTGGGCCTCAAGCAGCTCGGCGAGGATCCGTGGGTCGGCCTCTCGCGCCGCTACCCGCCGGGTACGCGCCTGTTCGGCAAGGTCACCAACATCACCGACTACGGTGCGTTCGTCGAAATCGAGTCGGGCATCGAAGGACTGGTGCACGTCTCGGAAATGGACTGGACCAACAAGAACATCCATCCCACCAAGGTCGTGCAGCTCGGCGACGAGGTCGAGGTGATGATCCTGGAGATCGACGAGGATCGTCGGCGCATCTCGCTCGGCATGAAGCAATGCATGCCCAATCCGTGGGACGAGTTCGCGATGAACCACAAGAAGGGCGATCGCGTCGCCGGCCAGATCAAGTCGATCACCGACTTCGGCGTGTTCGTCGGCTTGCCCGGCGGCATCGACGGCCTCGTGCACTTGTCCGATCTCTCCTGGAACGTCCCGAGCGAGCAGGCGGTTCGCGACTACAAGAAGGGCCAGGAAGTCGAGGCGGTGGTTCTGGCGATCGACGTCGAGCGCGAGCGCATCTCGCTCGGCATCAAGCAGCTCGAAGGCGATCCGTTCAACAACTTCGTCGCGACGCACGACAAGGGCAGCGTGGTGCAGGGCACCGTCAAGAGCCTCGATCCGAAGGGCGCGGTGGTCGCGCTCGGCGGCGACGTCGAAGGCTACCTGCGTGCCTCCGAAGTGTCGCGCGACCGTGTCGAGGACATCCGCACGCGGCTCAAGGAAGGCGACTCGGTCACCGCGATGATCATCAACATCGACCGCAAGAACCGCAGCATCAACCTCTCGATCAAGGCCAAGGACAACGCCGACGAGAGCGAGGCGATGCAGCGGATCACCCAGGAGAACCAGGGAGCCAGCACGGGCACGACCAACCTCGGCGCCCTGTTGAAGGCGAAGCTGTCGGACAAGAGCAACGGCTGATCTTGGGCAGGACGCCGCGATGACCAAATCGGAGCTGATCGACCGGCTCGCGGTGCAGTTCCCGCAGCTGGTCGCGAAGGATGCCGAGCTGGCGGTCAAGATGATCCTCGACGCGATGGCGGAAAGCCTCGCGAAGGGGGAGCGCATCGAGATCCGCGGGTTCGGCAGCTTCGGTCTCAATCACCGTCCGCCGCGCACGGGCCGCAATCCCAAGTCGGGCGAGAAGGTGCAGGTGCCTGAGAAGTTCGTGCCGCATTTCAAGGCCGGCAAGGAGTTGCGCGAGCGCGTCGACTTCAAGCCACAGGCCTCCGCGCCGTCGATGAGTGCCGACGACTGAACGCCTGGCGGGGTCGGAGACGAATGCTCCGGGCAGTGCAGCGAACCGGATGACATACGGAAGTCGTCTCTGACCCCATCTCCTACTCATGCGTGCGCTGCGCTGGTTCGTCGGGCTCGTGATCTTCGCGGCACTGCTCGTGCTCGCACTGCAGAACGCCGACGAGGTCTCCCTCGACGTTTTCCATGTCGTCACGCTGCGAGCGCCGCTGATCTTCGTCGTGCTCGTGACATTCGCTGCCGGGGTCGCGCTAGGACTGCTCGTCTCGGCACTCAAGATCGTTCGTCTCAAGCGCCAGCTCTCACGCGCGCGGCGCGAGCAGCGCGCGCCGCTGACCGTGCCGGCGCCGCACGGCGCCACACCGGGTACCTCGCCGGCGTCGGGCCCCGGCTTCGAGCCGCCCACAGGTCCCTACTGAAGGACATGACGCAATACACCCGGCTCGTGTGCCTTGTACCGCGTCGCTCGCGTTGTTTGCTGCCGGTGCGGGCGAACGCCGACGGCCCGCCGGCAGGCGCTCGCGTAACTCCGATCTCGATGCAAAAGGCGCAAAGCCGCGGCGGTTTTTTCGGTCCGGCCGAGCAAACGCCCTTGTTTGCGTCGATCCACTGAGGATGGAGTTCGAGCTCTGGTGGCTGCTGCCCATCCCGGCGCTGTTCTTCGCGCTCGGCTGGATCGCGGCACGCATCGACATCAAGCACCTCCTGCGCGAGTCGCGCGCGCTGCCGCTGTCATACTTCCGCGGCCTCAACTTCCTGCTGAACGAGCAGCCCGACAAGGCGATCGAGTCGTTCATCGAAGTCGTCAAGGTCGATCCCCAGACGATCGACCTGCACTTCGCATTAGGCTCGCTGTTTCGCCGGCAGGGCGAGGTGGAGCGCGCAATCCGCATGCACCAGAACCTGCTCGACCGGCCCGATCTCGCGTCGGAGCGTCGCACCATGGCGACCTACGAGCTCGCACAGGATTTCCATCGCGCCGGGCTGCTCGATCGCGCGGAGAACCTGTTCACCAAGCTCGATGGAACCGCCTACGAACACGCGGCGCTGGGACACCTCATCTCGATCTACGAAACCGAGAAGGATTGGCCGAAGGCGATCGCCGCGATGCAGCGCATGGAGGCGCTCGCCAAGCAGCCGTACTTCAAGGAAATCGCGCAGTACCACTGCGAGCTCGCGCAGACCGCGCTGTTGCGCTCCGACTTCTCGACCGCGCGCTCGCAGATCGATCAGGCGCTTGCGACGCATCGGGGTTGCGCTCGCGCCAACCTTCTCGCCGGTGACCTCGCCTCACAACAAGGTCAACCGGCCGAAGCGATCGCCGCATGGCAGCGCATCGAGTCGCAGAATCCGGCGTATCTCGCTCTGGCGGCCGATCGCTTCGCCGACGCGTTCCGGCAATTGCAGGATGTGCCCGGTGGCATACGCCTGCTGCGCAACTACCAGTCGCAATATTCCTCGCTCGACCTGCTCAATGCGCTCTTCAACCTCGTTCTGGAGCAGGAAGGGCCGCAAGCCGCCGCGGCACTGGTGAAGGACGAGCTCGCGCGCAATCCCACGCTGATCGGGCTCGACCGGCTGCTCGAAGCGCAACTGCTGTCCGCGCCGGCGGACCGGCGCCACGACCTCGAGCTCGTGAAGGGCCTGGTGGGGCAGCACATCAAGCGGCTCGGCATGTACCGCTGCGACCAATGCGGCTTTCGCGCGAGGCAGTACTACTGGCGCTGTCCCGGATGCCAGAAGTGGGAGACGTATTCGCCGAAACGCACGGAATCAATGGAATAGAACACCAAGAGCGTAACGATCATCCGCGCGGTTTCCGTGACCGCGTGCCATGACTTGCAAAGTCAAAGGCGAAGTACGAACCCGCGATTACAATCCATCGTCCCCAGACCACCGTGATCGATGACTAACGCCGCGCCCCGCATCATCGTCGCGCTCGACTATGCACGACCCAGCGACGCGCTCGCGCTCGCGCAGCGCCTCGACCCGCGCCTTTGCGGCGTGAAGGTCGGCAAGGAGCTGTTCGTCGCGGGAGGTCCCGAAGTGGTACGCGAGCTCGTGTCGCGCCGGTTCAAGGTGTTTCTCGATCTCAAGTTCCACGACATCCCGAACACGGTCGCCCAAGCCTGTGCGGCCGCTACACGACTTGGCGTGTGGATGTTGAACGTCCATGCATCCGGTGGGCTGGCGATGATGACGGCGGCGCGCGAGGCGGTCGCGAAGGTCGCCGCCGAAACGCAGCGCGCGCGTCCGCTGCTGATCGCGGTCACCGTGCTGACCAGCCTCGACGCAAAGGCGCTGATCGAAGTCGGCTTCGCGGATGGTCCCGCCGAACAGGCGCTGCGCCTCGCGCGCCTTGCGCAACAGGCCGGGCTCGACGGCGTCGTGTGCTCGGCGCAGGAAGCTCGACTCATCCGCGCCGCGACATCGCCCGATTTCAAGCTCGTCACGCCAGGCATTCGCGCAGCGACAGATGCAGTCCATGATCAAGTGCGCATCGCCACGCCGCAGTCGGCGATCGCCGCCGGTGCCGATTTCCTGGTGATCGGCCGCGCCATCACCGCAGCCGCGGATCCGCTCGCCGCGCTTTCCGACATTCAGGCCTCGCTTCCCGTCCCCGCATGAAAATCACCATGATCGGGACCGGCTACGTCGGGCTGGTCTCCGGCACCTGCCTCGCCGAAGTCGGCAACGACGTGCTGTGTCTCGACGTCGACCCGCGCAAGATCGAGACGCTGCAGGGCGGCGGCATCACCATCCACGAGCCGGGCCTCGAGCCGATGGTCCGCCGCAACGTGGCTGCGGGTCGGCTGAAGTTCACTACCGACGTCGACGCAGCCGTGGCCCATGGAGCGCTGCAGTTCATCGCGGTGGGCACACCCCCCGACGAGGACGGCAGCGCGGACATGCAATACGTGCTCCAGGCCGCGCGCAACATCGGTCGCCGGATGACCGACTGGAAGATCATCGTCGACAAATCCACCGTTCCCGTAGGAACGGCCGATCGGGTTCGCGCGGTGATCGAGGAAGAGTTGCGTGCACGCGGCGTCGACATCCCCTACGCAGTCGCGTCGAATCCGGAGTTCCTGAAGGAGGGCGCCGCGGTCGAGGACTTCATGAAGCCCGATCGCGTGGTGGTGGGGGCCGATGACGAGCGCGCCATCGCAGCGCTTCGCGCGGTGTATGCCCCGTTCCAACGCAACCACGAGCGCCTGATCGTCATGGACGTGCGCTCGGCCGAGCTCACCAAGTACGCGGCCAACGCGATGCTCGCCACGCGCATCTCGTTCATGAACGAGCTCGCCAACCTCGCGGACCGCCTTGGCGCCGACATCGAGGCGGTCCGCCAGGGTATCGGCTCGGATCCGCGCATCGGCTACCACTTTCTCTATCCGGGCGTCGGCTATGGGGGAAGCTGCTTCCCCAAGGATGTGAAGGCCCTGCAGTTCACCGCGCGGCAGCACGACGCACCGCTCAAGCTCCTTCACGCGGTCGAGGCGGTGAACGACGCCCAGAAGCGCGTCGTTGTCGACAAGATCCTGAAGCGGTTCGGCGCGCATCTGCATGGCAAGACGTTCGCCCTCTGGGGTCTTGCGTTCAAGCCGAACACCGACGACATGCGCGAAGCGCCCGCGCGCGTGATCGTCGAGGAGCTGGGTCGCAATGGCGCGCGCATCGTGGCCTACGATCCGGTCGCGATGCACGAGGCGCGCCGCATCTATGGCGATGCGTCGTTCATTGGCTATGCGAGCTCGCCGCTCGCCGCGTGCGAAGGCGCCGACGCGCTGATCGTGGTAACCGAATGGAAGGAGTTTCGCAGCCCCGACTTCGACGAGCTGCAGCGCAAGCTCAAGCAGCCGGTCATTTTCGACGGACGCAATCTGTACGAGCCGGCCGCCGTGCGGCACGCAGGCTTCGAGTACTTTGCGATCGGGCGGAGGTGAGCTTGCATGCCCGTTTTCGTGCGCTTCGAAATTGCTAGCGACATGCCTGTCGCGCGGCCTCTGGCACACTGACAACCAGGCACCCAGAACCAAGAACGCATTTCGCTCGCTGTCGCAATGACCCACACCCACACCGCTCGCTTTGCCCACTGGCGTGAACGCGTACAACGCGCGCGGGTGCTCGTGGTCGGCGACGTCATGCTCGACCGCTACTGGTTCGGCGAAGTCGAGCGCATCTCGCCCGAAGCGCCAGTGCCGGTGGTGCGCATCGCGCGATCCGAAGAAAGACCCGGCGGTGCCGCCAACGTAGCGCGCAACATAGCCGCGCTTGGTGCCCAGGCAACGCTCCTCTCGGTCATCGGGGCCGACGAGCCCGGCGAAGCGCTCCGACGCCTGCTCGCCGGCGAGCACGTGCAGGCATCGCTCCTGCAGGACGCCTCGATCCCCACGACGGTGAAGCTTCGCGTGATTGGGCGACAACAGCAGCTTCTGCGCATCGATTTCGAGACGATGCCTTCGCGCGAGCTGCTCGCCAGCAAGCTCGCCGATTTCGATCGGCTCCTGCCGCCCGCCGATGTGGTCCTGTTATCCGATTACGGCAAAGGCGGACTGGCCCACATCACCACGATGATCGAACGGTCCCGCGCGGCCGGGAAGCAGGTGCTCGTGGATCCGAAGGGCGACGAATGGGAACGCTACAAGGGCGCGTCGATCATCACACCCAACCGCGCCGAATTCCGCCAGGTCGCCGGTCGCTGGCGCGATGAATCCGAGATGGCCGACAAGGCCGAGAAGCTGCGACGCGATCTCGATCTCGAGGCGTTGCTCGTGACACGATCGGAGGAGGGGATGTCGCTCTACTCCGCGGGCGGCACGCTCACCATTCCGGCGCAGGCGCGCGAGGTCTTCGACGTGTCGGGCGCAGGCGATACGGTGATTGCGACCCTGGCAACGTTGCTTGCAGCCGGCGCGTCGCTTCCTGACGCCGTTCGCATCGCCAACGAGGCAGCGGGTGTGGTCGTCGGCAAGCTCGGCACCGCGGTGGTCTATCCCGAAGAGCTCGTGTGACGTGCATCTGTTGCGGCGCCCGTAGGATGTGCGGTGCCTGGCCGCGCATCGAGCATTAGGCATGGCGCGCCCCAAGACGCAATACACGTGCACCGAATGCGGAGGCCAATCGCCCAAGTGGCAGGGGCAGTGTCCTCATTGCTCGGCGTGGAACACGCTGGTCGAGACCGTCGCCGAGCCGGTGAGCGCGCGGTTCAAATCCGTATCGGGCGGGCGGTCGGTCGTGATGCCGTTGTCGAAGGTCGAGGCCGCCGAAACCTCTCGCATCGCGACCGGCTTCGACGAGTTCGACCGCGTGCTCGGCGGCGGCCTGGTGCCGGGAGGTGTCATCCTGCTCGGTGGCGATCCAGGCATCGGAAAATCGACACTGCTGCTGCAGGCCTGCGCCGCACTCGGGGCCGCGCGGCGCACGCTATACGTCACCGGTGAAGAGTCGCTGGAGCAGGTCGCGCTGCGCGCCCAGCGCCTCGGCCTCGTAAACGCTCCGGTCGAGCTGCTGGCGGAGGTGCAGCTCGACGCCATCGTCGCGGCCATCGATGCGACGCGACCCGAAGTGGTGGTGATCGATTCGATTCAGACGGCGTATACCGACGCACTCACCGCTGCACCCGGCAGCGTATCGCAGGTGCGCGAATGCGCTGCGCAGTTGACCCGGCTCGCGAAGCAGCGCGGCGTCTGCGTGGTCTTCGTCGGGCACGTCACGAAGGAAGGATCGATCGCCGGGCCCCGCGTGCTCGAGCACATCGTCGACACGGTGCTGTATTTCGAAGGCGATCCGCATTCCAGCTTCCGGCTGGTGCGCGCCAGTAAGAACCGATTCGGCGCGGCGAACGAGCTCGGCGTGTTCGCCATGACCGAACGCGGCCTGCGCGGTGTGGCCAATCCATCCGCCCTGTTCCTTTCCCAGCATGCCGAACAGGTGCCGGGGTCGGCCATCGTCGCAACGCTGGAGGGCACGCGTCCACTCCTCGTGGAGCTGCAGGCGTTGGTGGATCCGGTGCAGGGCGGCATGCCGCGCCGTCTCGCCGTCGGCCTCGACGCGCAGCGCCTGGCGTTGCTCCTGGCGGTCCTCCACAGGCACGGCGGCGTGGAGACAGGCGGCTTCGACGTCTTCGTCAACGCCGTGGGCGGGGTGCGTATCCAGGAGCCAGCGGCCGATTTGGCGGTACTGCTTGCGGTCTATTCGTCATTACGAAACAAACCATTGCCATACAAATCTCTAGTATTTGGCGAGGTTGGGCTGGCTGGGGAAATCCGTCCCGTGCAACGCGGCCAGGAGCGCATCCGCGAGGCGGCCAAGCTCGGCTTTACGACGGTGCTCATCCCCGCGGCAAACAAGCCGCGCCAGCGCATCGAGAATGTCGAAGTCGTCCCGCTCGATCGCATCGACGACGCGATAGCGGTCTTGCGCGGCGACTGACCGTCACAGGCGCGCCGTTCTCGCAGTCATCGACGAACGTCGCCCGCGCAGGCGCGGCGAGGTCAACTACTCCCTGACCACGATCGGTTCTCGCACACCGCGGCGATACTGATCGGCCATGGCGAGGTATGCGCGCTCGAGCGCGCGCGTGGTTCGCGCGGTATCGAACAGCTTGCTTTCGCGCGCCGACATCTCGAGGTGATTGCGCAGCCGCGCCAGCTCGCCGGCGTCGCGGCCAAGCAGCACCGCTTTGTCGACGTAGTCGTCGACGTCGTTCGCGACGAGTTGCGGAAGCCCCGTCGCATTGAGCAGACTCGCGGCGACGCGTCCCGCGAAGGTCTCGCCGAGCCATGTCACCACCGGGCATCCAGCCCACAGAGCGTCGCTCGCCGTGGTATGAGCGTTGTACGGCCAGGTATCGAGAAACAGGTCCGCATGGCGGTACAGCGCCAGGTACTCCTCTTGCGAACGATGCGTCGCGAACACGACCCGCACCGGGTCGATGCCGCGCTGCCTGGCTTCCGCGCGCAGATTGGCGATCACCGGATCGCGTTCATCGCGCGCCAGCAACCAGAGCACGGCGTCGGGAAGCTGACCGAGAATGCGCGCCCACGCGTCGAACACCGCCGGATTGAGCTTATACGTGCGATTGAAGCAGCAAAGGATCGGTCCCCGGTCGGGCAGGTCCAGCGCGGCGCGGGGTGCAACCTCGCCGATGGCGCGCTCGATATCGTTCACCTGGTAGCTGTGCGGGAGCAGGGCGAGCGTTTCGGCGTAGTCCGCGGCGTGCGCGAGCGGCGTGACGATCGGATCGCCCACCAGGTAATCGACCACGGCACCTCCCAGCGTGCCGGGATACCCAAGGTAGTGCACCTGGATCGGCGCAGCTCGCAGCGCGAGCACGTCCACCGGCGCGCTTTCGGTGTGTCCCTTGAGGTCGACCAGCAAGTCGATGCCATCGGCGCGAATGGCTTCGGCGACGCGGCGTGCGGGCCATCCGGCAGCGTCGACAAAGCGATCGAACGCGCGCATCAGGCGCTTGCGCATCGGGCTCGCGTCGTCGGGCCCGGTCGAATAGGCGAACACTTCGAAACGACCGCGATCGTGGTGCTCGAACAATCCGGCCGTGAGGAACGCCGTCGCGTGCGTGTGGAAGTCGGCCGAGAGATAGCCTATGCGCAGTCGCCCGGCGGATAGCAGCGTGCGCGGCTGATCGGCGATGCGTCCAGCGGTGGCGGCCGTCCAGGTTTCCGCGCAGCGTCGCTGCTCGGCGCGCGTCGACGGTTGCGACAAGAGCACGAACGGCGAAAGCATCGGGGTGCCGGTGGCGACGCCAGCGCGGAATCGGCGCTGCAGTTCGACAACATCGCTCCACTGCGCAAGCTCATGCCGCAGGAACAGCAGGGACGACAGCGCGGGCCCATGGGTGGGCTCGATCGCAAGCACCTGTGCGTAAGCCGTTGCGGCGCCTTGCCGGTCGTTGCTGCGCTCGAGCAGGCTCGCCCATTCGAAGCGCAGCGCCACGCTCGTCGGGTGACGTATCAGCGCCTGTTCAAGCGTCGTGCGGGCCTTTTGCACAAGTCCCGCGGTGTCTTCGAGCTGGGCCTTGAGCCCGACATACGTCGGCTGCGCCGGCGCCATGCTCGCGGCGCGCGAGGCCGCGTCCAGCGCTTCGAGCGTGCGTCCCTGGGGGCTGAGCGCGAGCGCCAGGTTGTACCAGGCCGCTGCATGGGTGCCATCCATCTCGATCGCCTTGCGCGCCGACGCCTCGCCGTCGCGCACCCAGCCGAGCGCGATCTCGCTTGCCGCCAGGTTGTTCCAGATCGCGGTCGAGCGCGGCGCGCGCTGGGCTGCTTCGCGCAGCGCGTTGATCGCCGCTTCGTGCCGCCCGGCGGCTTCGAGCACCATCGCCAGGTTCGACCATGCGTCGGCGATCGAGGGATCGAGCTGCAGCGCGGCGCGGATACGCTCAGCCGCCTCGGGCAGCTTGCCAGCCTGGAACAGGACCACGCCGGAGTAATGCAAGGACGGCACATGATCCGGCTCGGCCTTGAGGATCGAGTCGTAGCGCAGGAAGGCCTCGCGCAGCTTGCCTTGCTGGTGCACGCGAAACGCGTGCTGGAATTCGCTCTCGAGGCTCATCTCGGGTATCGGTAGGGGCTGCGCAAGGATACAGCGATGGGGCGGCGTCACGCCGAGAAGCATCGCGTGCGAGGCTGGGCGGACCGCCGTTCCAGGAGCGATCGCGCGGGGATCGAAGTCTATCGTGGTTCGTATAATTTGTATTATGTCAAATTAAGGAGTGTTCGCAAGCCCCGACGAGGCCATACTCGACTCGGTCGAGTCGTTCGCTCAGGTCGGCATCGCGCACGAGGATGGGGCTGCGCGAATCCGTGCCTCGGCAGTCTAGCCGTGGAGTGCGCGGCGCGCACCGGTGCCAGAGGGCGAGCACCATGCCCTGCGACATCGCAACGTGAGGGATCTTCAAACAAACGAGAAGCGTCGTGACGCGCGGCTGGATGCGATCAGCATCCGCCGTAGTCTTTCAGCGCGAACATAGCCAGCGCTTCGAGGACGTTGTCGTCTTCACCGGCGGCTTCGGTTACGGCGACATCGACGTTGGGAACTGCGGCGCGCGCGCGTGCGAGTACACGCGGGAAATCGTCGCGCAGGTGCCCGCCGCGTCCGAAGAACAGCGGCACGACGCGCACCGTGTCGACCTTCTGGGCAGCCTGGGCGCGCAGCGCCGATTCGAGGTCCGGGGCCAAGTGCTCGAGATACGCGAGTCCGACGATCAGCTCCGGCGCCCGATCCCGCACCTTGGCGGCCAAAGCCTCGAAGGGCGCCGCCCAGCGGGGATCGCGTGCGCCATGCGCGAAGAGGATGAGTCCTTTCATAAACAATGGTATGGCTACTCTACTTTGCAAATACGATGAAGTCGCGAACGGGACTTCAATTTGATCTACCCGGAGCGCAAGCGTTGGGGAAAAAAGAGCCTTGGCACAGCCATATGCTGCTGCGGCATATGGGCATGCGCATTCATTCCTTCCAATTATGATCTTCGCCGACTAACGTTCAAAAACCGAGGAACCCTCGCCCGTTGCCATGTATCGCTACGACGATTTCGATCACCGCCTGGTCCGCGAGCGGGTCGCGCAGTACCGCGACCAGACGCGCCGTTTTCTCGCCGGCGAGCTGACCGAAGACGAATTCCGTCCGCTGCGCCTGCAGAATGGACTCTACATCCAGAAGCACGCGCCGATGCTTCGCATTTCCATCCCGTATGGAATGCTCTCGACGCGACAGCTGCGCAAGCTCGCCGAGGTCAGCCGGCGCTATGACCGTGGCTACGGGCACTTCACCACGCGCCAGAACCTGCAGCTCAACTGGCCCCAGCTCGAGGACACCCCGGAGATCCTCGCGCAACTTGCGGAGGTCGAGATGCATGCCATCCAGACCTCGGGCAACTGTGTGCGCAACATCACCTCCGACCACTTCGCCGGCGTCGCGAGCGACGAAACCCTCGATCCGAGGCCCTATTGCGAGCTCGTACGGCAATGGGCTGCGCTCAATCCCGAGTTCGCCTACCTGCCGCGGAAGTTCAAGATCGCGATCACGGGCGCGAGCAGTGACCGCGCCGCGGTTCTCATCCACGACATCGGCTTACAGGGCATTGTTGGTGAGGACGGTGAAGTCGGATTCCGAGTGAGCGTCGGTGGCGGTCTTGGCCGGACCCCGATCATCGGTCATGTCATCCGCGAGTTTCTCCCGGCCGCCGAGATCCTGAATTACCTCGATGCGATCCTGCGCGTCTACAACCGCTTCGGCCGTCGCGACAACAAGTGGAAGGCGCGCATCAAGATCCTCGTGAAGGACCGCACGCCAGCGCTGTTCGCGCACGATGTCGAGACCGAGTGGCAGGCCGTGCGCGGCGGCCCGGGCACCGTACCGCAGGAGGAGATCGAGCGCCTCGCGTCCTTCTTCACCACTCCGGCGTACGAGGACCTGCCCGGCGACGACCACAGTTTCAGGGAGGCCGTTGCGGACCATCGTCCCTTCGCCAACTGGGTAGCGCGCAATGTCCATCCCCACAAGGTGCCGGGCTACGCGATTGTCACGCTTTCGCTCAAGAAGACCGGCATCCCTCCCGGTGATGTCACCTCCGACCAGATGGATGCGATCGCGGACCTGGCCGACGAGTATTCGTTCGGCGAATTGCGTGCGTCGCACGAGCAGAACCTGATCTTCGCGGACGTCCGGCAGTCGCGGCTGTTCGAGCTCTGGTCGCAGTTGCGCGCGCTCGGACTCGCGACGCCCAACATCGGGCTGCTGACCGACATCGTCTGCTGCCCTGGCGGCGACTTCTGCTCACTCGCCAACGCCAAGTCGATACCGATCGCCGAGGCGATCCAGCACCGCTTCGACGACCTCGATTACCTGCACGACATCGGCGAGATCGACATCAACATGTCGGGCTGCATGAACGCTTGCGGCCAGCACCATATCGGTCACATCGGCGTGCTCGGCGTCGACAAGAACGGAGCCGAGTGGTACCAGGTTTCGATCGGCGGGTCGCAGGGCAACGACGCGTCGCTGGGAAAGGTGATAGGTCCCTCCTTCGCCGCGCACGAAATGCCCGACGTGGTCGAGCGCCTGATCGACGCCTACCTCGACTTGCGTCATGCGGACGAGCGCTTCATCGACACGGTGCACCGCCTCGGCATCGAGCCGTTCAAGGAACGCGTTTATGCCTCAACTCATTAAACATCGCGCGATCGCGCAGGACCGCTGGACGCTGATCCGCGAGGCGCAAACGGTCGCCGCCCTGCCCGACGCGGCGGCAGTGATCGTTCCGCATGCCTTCTGGCTCGCCTGGCGGCCGGCGCTCATCGCGCGCGGCGAGGTCGGCGTCTGGCTCAAGTCCGGCGATGATCCCGTGCTGCTCGCCGAAGACGTGGGTCGATTGCCTTTGATCGCGATCGACTTCCCGGTCTTCAGCGACGGCCGCGGCTACTCGCTCGCACGGTTGTTGCGCGAGCGCCATGGCTACGCGGGCGAGCTTCGCGCCATCGGCGACGTGCTGCGCGACCAGCTCTACTACCTCTCGCAGTGCGGCTTCGACGCGTTCGTCATCCGCGAGGATCGCGACGCGCAGGATGCGTTGGAGGCCCTCTCCGATTTTTCCGACGGCTATCAGCTCACGCAGCGCCGCACGCCGTGGTTTCGGCGCCGCTACCTGGGCGAGCAGCCCGAGGCGGACCGGGCGCGCGCATGAGCGGCACGGTTTACCTCGTCGGAGCCGGACCCGGTGCACCGGATCTGTTGACGCTGCGCGCCGCGCGGCTGCTCGAGCGCGCGGACATCGTATTCTACGACGCGCTCGTGCATGCGGAGACGGTCGCGCTGGCCGACAATGCCGAGAAAGTCGCGGTGGGGAAGCGTTGCGGTACGCATTCCACCGCGCAGCGGTTCATCAACAAACGCCTGGTCGATGCAGCGCAGTGCCATGCGGTCGTCGTACGCCTCAAAGGCGGCGACCCGATGCTGTTCGGTCGCGCCCAGGAAGAGATCGGAGCCCTCGAGCAAGCCGGTATCGCCTACGAAGTTGTCCCGGGGATCACCGCGGCGCTGGCCGCAGCGGCCGAGCTTGGTACCTCGCTCACCCAGCGCGGTGCAGTGCGCAGCTTCGCTTTTGCCACGCCTCGCGTGGGGGATGGCGAAGGCGAAACCGACTGGACGCGCAGTATCACCAGTGCCGATGCCGGCGCGATCTACATGGGATCGCGCGAGGCGGCCGCGATCGCTACTCGACTGCTCGACGCGGGCAAGTCCCCTTCCCTGCCCGTGGCGCTCATCGAGAACGCCTCACTTCCCAACTCGCGCACGGTCTACACCACGTTGCAGGGTTTGCCACACATCGATCCCGACGAATTTTCGGGCCCGGTGATGGTGCTGCTCGGGCCACAGTTCCAGCCGCGCCGGGTGGAAACTCGCTCCGTCGGCGAAGTTGCACGGCGCGCGGCCCTCCGCAAGACGGGCTGAGCGTACGAGCCGCGACGGACGCGGCATCCAACGCGTAGAATGCGAGTATCGCCGTCCAGCCGGCGATGCTTGCCGTGTTGGTTCGCCGATGTCCCTGCCGCTGTTCGACCTCGCTCCCGCCCAACAACGCGACTGGCTGCGTACTCGCCTCCTCCGCCCCTCCCCGATCGATGCGCGCGGAATGAGCGATGGCTTTCGCATGCCCGGACGCGAAGGGCCGCCGACCGAAGCCGCCGTCCTCGTACCCATCGTGAATCGCCCGGAGGGCTTGCACGCATTGCTCACCCAGCGCAGCGCCGACCTCCCCGACCATCCCGGCCAGATCAGTTTCCCGGGTGGCCGCGTCGAGCCGGACGACGCCGATCATGCCGCGGCCGCGTTGCGTGAAGCCAATGAAGAAGTGGGTTTGCCGCCCGACCGCGTGGAGATCCTCGGTGAGCTCGCGACCTACGAGACCGTGACCGGCTATCGCGTGACGCCGGTGGTCGGCTGGGTCGAGCCGCCGTTTCCGGTTCATCCCGATCCGGACGAAGTCGCGGACGTGTTCGAGGTCCCGCTGTCCTTCCTGCTCGATCCCGCGAATCACAGGCGCCACTTCCGCATGCTGGGCGATCTGCGACGAGACTACTGGGCCATGCCGTACGGCGATCGCTACATCTGGGGCGCCACCGCCGCGATGCTGCTGATCCTCGATCGCACGTTGCGCGCGCCGGACAGCGATTGAGCCCGACCTTATCCGCGGTCCCCGCCATGCTGACTCGAACGCAACCGCGTGTGCGCCACTTCCGTGGGCTCGCGCCGCACGGCTTTCACCGTGTCGCGTACTACGAATGGGGCGATCCGGCGAACGACCGCGTCGTGGTCTGCGTGCACGGGGTGGGACGCAACGGGCGCGATTTCGACGTGGTCGCCGAAGCGCTGGCCCCGCATCGGCGCGTGGTAGCCATCGATATGCCAGGTCGCGGCCACAGCGAGTGGCTCGCCGATCCCAACGATTATGTCTTCCCAACCTATCTCGCTACGCTGACTGCGCTGATCGCTGCATGCCGCGTCGAGCAGGTCGACTGGATCGGAACGTCGATGGGTGGACTCCTGGGCATGGTCATGGCGGCGCAGAGGAGCACACCGGTGCGGCGCCTGGTGCTCAACGACGTGGGCCCGGTGATCGAACCCGGCGCGGTCGCCCGCATCGCCGAGTACTTCGGCAAGGCGCCGACCTTCGCGACCTACGAACAAGTCAAGGCGTACGTGCGCGAGATTTCCGCGCCGTTCGGGCCGCTGGACGAAGACCAGTGGGATCACGTCGTGCGGACCAACGTCCGTGAGTTGCCGGATGGCCGCTGGTCGGTCGGTTACGATCCCGGGATTGCCATCCCGTTTCGCACGCAGGCGGTCCCGCCCGACCTGTGGCCGATCTACGACGCCATTCGTGCACCGACGCTGCTCTTGCGCGGTGGGCGCTCCGACCTGCTCTCCCGCGGTACCGCCGAAGCGATGACCGAGCGCGGACCCCGCGCGCGTCTCACCGAGTTCGACGAGGTTGGTCACGCACCCATGCTGATGGCGCGCAACCAGGTCGACGCCGTCATGCAATTCCTGCTCGAAGGCGATTGACGACGCGCGAACGGGTAACGACACGCGTAACAGGGTGCCCGTATCAGCACGCCGCAGTGCCACGCTTTGTGTCGACGTCGCTTACAATCGGGCCACGATCCACTGGGAAGTCTGCCACCCCGCCATGCCTTTGGTGTTGAGCCTGCCTGCCGTCGAAGCGCATCCGGCGCATCCGCCCGAAACGCGGCCGGCCAAGGTCGGGCCGTGGCTGCAGGAGACGACCAAGCGCGAGCCGGCCTTCGCCGCACGCGTCATCGGTGATTCGCTCGCGGCGATCAATCGCGTTTCGATGAACGACTCGCGGCGCCTGGAACTCGCCGAACAGTACTGGAACACCGCGAACGGCCTATGGCCACTGCTCGAGCGACAGTTCGCGCGTGCGTCGCATCCGCTCTCGGGCGAGGCGCTGGAATCGGCGAAGACCGCATTGACGCTGGCCTCCGAGCTCGCCACCGCCTACAAGCATCTCCTGGCCCACGAGGCCGCGAAGCGTCTTGCGCTCGGCGGCAATCGATTGCTCATCGCGCTGCTGCATCGCTGCCTGCAGTGCACCGCGCGCGTCCTGGTCAACAGCTATCTCTCGTATTCCCCGGTTCCTCCGCGTACATGGCACGACGCGCACGCCATCTATGCCTTTGCGCGCGAGCGCGGTCTGCACCAGCAGGCGGTCGCGCCCGATCAGCCCGACGCCACACCCGAGAGCCTCTACGTCCAGTCGTTGCTCCTCGCGCTCGCGAATCCGTACGGCTTCCAACCGGGCCACTTGAACGTGGTGCTGCGCTATCTGCAGGAACATTCGCATTGGGCGAAGCTGACCGACGTCGTCCCGGTGCATCGCATGGCGAAGGCGGTGGCGATCATTCCGGTGGGCCATGACTTCCCGCCGTTCTCGGCGAACAAGGGCGGCGCGATCGAAGGATCGAAGCTCTTCCTGCTGACCTTCGATCTCGCCTTCCAGATCCAGGAGCAGCTGCGCACGCTCGAAGCCGGCGCCGCAGTTCCCGAAAGCATCGCGCGCGATGCGGCATCGCGCGCGCAATACGTCACGCTGTTGCGTCGGCTGCTGCGGCAGTGGGCGATTCCTCCGGCGCGCCAGTTCAACCGAGTCCCCTCGCGGGCCCGGGTGGTGATGTGCGCGGGATTGATGGGCGTATGGCAATACAGTCGCGGCATCCATGCCGGAATCGCGAAGCCTCCGACCGGACTTCCGCCCATGACGACCTGTCAGGTCATCAACCACACGCCGGCGGGCTACGCGTTGCGCCAGATCGATCCAACGCCGGCCGCGCTGCGCATCGGCGAGCTCGTCGCGCTTCGCGTCGAAGGCCGTTCGGCGCTGCAGGTCGCGATGGTGCGCTGGTTTCGCAACACGCTGAAGAGCACTGCGCTGGAATTCGGCTGCGAGCTTCTGTCCGACGTGCCCGAAGCGTGCGCGGCGGCCGCAGAGGATGCCCCGCAAACAGGTCTGACGCCCGTGGTCGTGCTGCCTGCAGAAGAGGCCAGTACGGCGGAAAGCCCTGCCCAGCAGATCATTGCGCCCGCCGGCGCGTTCGCTCTCGAGCAGGCGCTCACGCTCAAGCGCGGCAACGATACCGGGTTCGCTGTTCTGACCAAGCTCGTCGAACAGGGCCCTGGATTCGAGCTCTACGAATACGTCCCGGTCGCCTGATGGCGTGCGATTGACAGCATGGCACGCCGGCCCAACGCCGTGATTCGCGTGCTGCGCGCGCAGCGCCGCGATGTTCCGACCGATCTCCCGCGAGTCATCCAAGGCGCCCCCGCGCACACGCGTTCGATCGAAGCTTGAGCCAGCTCGCCCAATCCCTGCGCCGGCACTGGCGACTCGTTACGGCGAGCGTTCTGCTGACCGGTCTCGCCGTGCTGGTCATCCTCAACTTCGTCACCGGCGAAAAGAAGATCGAGCAGCCGGTCGAGCGCCTCTACGGCACGTCCGATCCGCAGTTCCTGCGCGTGATGGGCGCACTGCTGGGACCGCCGGTGCTCGGCGGCAACCGTTACCAGGTGCTCCGCAACGGCGATGAGATCTTTCCCTCGATGCTCGCCGCGATCGCGGCAGCGCGTCGCACGATCACCTTCGAGACCTACATCTACTGGTCGGGCGACATCGGCAAGCGCTTCGCCGATGCGTTATCGGAACGTTCGCGTGCCGGCGTGAAGGTCCACGTGCTGCTCGATTGGCTGGGCAGCAGCAAGATGGACCCGGCGCTGATCGCACAAATGCGCACTGCGGGCGTGGAGGTCGAGCGTTATCACAAGCCCGCCTGGTACAACCTCGCGCGACTGAACAACCGTACGCATCGCAAGATCCTGGTGGTCGACGGCACGGTCGGTTTCACGGGAGGCGTCGGCATCGCGCCGGAGTGGACCGGACATGCGCAGGATCCGGATCACTGGCGCGACTCGCACTTTCGCATCGAAGGTCCCGCGGTGGCGCAGATGCAAGCGGTGTTCATGGACAACTGGATCAAGGCAACCGGCGAGGTCCTGCATGGCGAAGCGTATTTCCCTGCCTTTCCGGCCGTCGGCGACGGAATGGCGCAGGTGTTCATGAGCTCGCCCACCGGCGGGGTGGAGAGCATGCACCTGATGTACCTGCTTGCCATTACGGCGGCAGAGCATTCGATCCTGTTGTCGAGCTCGTATTTCGTGCCCGACCAGCTGACGCGCGATGCGCTGGTGGCCGCACGCAAGCGCGGCGTGAAGGTGCAGATCGTCACGCCGGGCCCGCACGTGGATACCGAGACGGTCCGCGGCGCTTCGAAGGCGCTGTGGGGCGATCTCCTGCAGGCCGGCGTCGAGTTCTACGAGTACCAGCCCACGATGTATCACTGCAAGGTGCTGATCGTGGACGACTTCCTGGTGTCGGTAGGGTCGACCAATTTCGACAATCGAAGCTTCCGTCTCAACGACGAAGCGAACCTCAACATCTACGATCGTCGCTTCGCTCGCGAGCAGGCTGCGATCTTCGACGACGATCGCGCACATTCCAGGCGCGTCACCTACGAACAGTGGCGCAACCGTCCGTGGCGCGAAAAGCTGTGGGAGCACACCATGGCGCTCGCACGACTGCAGCTCTAGGGCTCACGGCTCACGTCCGCGCGACCGGAATGGGGAGAGCGCCCTGTCCTTGGCGGTAACGCTTGCGTGCGCGGCGCGCCGCCAGGCACGCCATCGGCGAATCAGCCGATGTGTGGCACGTTCGCGTGCCCGCCAAGCCCCTTGGGCAAGGGGAATACGACCTTCTCGACAATGCCGTCGAGCTCCAGCACCTCGGTCGTTCCGAGTGCGCGAATGCGCTCGACCACTTCGGTGACGAGCACCTCGGGCGCCGACGCACCGGCGGTGATGCCGATGCGCTTGCGCCCAAGCAGCCATGCCGGATCGAGATCGGCTGCGCGATCGACCATGTAGGCGGGCACGCCTCGCACGGAGGCCACCTCGCGCAACCGGTTGGAATTGGAGCTGTTGGGGCTGCCCACGACGATGACGACGTCGACCTGAGGTGCGAGCGACTTCACCGCATCCTGTCGGTTCTGCGTCGCGTAGCAGATGTCGTCCTTCTTCGGTCCGAGGATGTCGGGGAAGCGCTCGCGCAGAGCCGCGACGATCGTTGCGGCATCGTCCGTCGAAAGCGTCGTCTGCGTCACATAGGCGAGATGACCGGGATCGCGCACTTCGAGCCTGGCGACGTCGGCCGCCGACTCCACGAGGTACACCCCGCCGTCGCACTGTCCCATCGTGCCTTCGACCTCCGGATGGCCGGCGTGGCCGATCATCACGATCTCGCGTCCTTGCTCGCGCATCTTGACGATCTCGTGATGCACCTTGGTGACCAGCGGACAGGTGGCGTCGAAAACGGTGAGCTGGCGCGCGGCAGCTTCTTCGCGCACTGCCCTCGACACGCCATGCGCGCTGAACACAACCGTCGAGCCGGGCGGAACCTCGTCGAGCTGGTCGACGAAAACCGCTCCCTTGCGGCGAAGCTGGTCGACCACGAACTGGTTGTGCACGACCTCGTGGCGAACATAGATCGGCGCACCGAACTGCGCGAGCGCGCCCTCGACGATGGCGATGGCGCGGTCCACCCCGGCGCAAAAACCGCGCGGATTGGCGAGGACGATGCGCAGGTCAGGATTCGCGGGCAGGAGTGGCATGACGGGTCAGGATGCTGTCGAGTATGAGCGCCGCTGCACCGATGGTAATCGCGCTGTCGGCGATGTTGAAGGCCGGGAAATAGGCATCGCGCCAATGCACGAGGACGAAGTCCACGACCTTGCCGATGGTGAGCCGGTCCCATAGATTGCCCAGCGCACCACCGATGATCAGCGCGAGCCCGGCGCAGAACAGGGCGCTGCCGCCGCGACGCAACAGCCAGAGCATGACGCCGCTCGCAACCACCGCTACGACCGTGAACAGCCAGCGCTGCCAACCATTCGCGTCGGCGAACATGCTGAAGGCGGCGCCGGTGTTGAACGCCAGCACCAGGCTCAGGAACGGCGCGAGCACGATGTTGTCGCCGCTGCGCAGCCCGTTGAGCACAAGCTCCTTGGTGACGCGATCGAGCACGATGACGGCGAGGCTCAGCCAAAGCCAGCGCCAGCCGCCGGTGTGCGCAAGCCGTTTCACGCGAACTCGCGGCGCTCGCCCGCGCCGAACAGATTGGCCACGCAACGGCCGCACAGCGTGGGGTGCGCCTGGTCGGCGCCCACGTCGCCGCGCCAATGCCAGCATCGATCGCACTTGTCCGCCGCAACCGGATTCACGGCTACGGTCAACACGCCGTCCGGCTCGGCGCGCTCGACTCGCGCAGCCGAAGTGATGAAGACGAACTTCAGATCGTCACCGAGCGATGCAAGCGCGTGATACTCGGCGTCCGGCGCGGAAACGGTCACTTCCGCCTGCAGCGAGCTGCCGATGCGCCCGTCCTGTCGCAGCGCTTCGAGCTCCTTCAGCACCTGCGCGCGAACGGCAAGGATGCGCTCCCATTTTTCGACGAGCGCCGCGCCGCCAGCCACCTCGGGGATGGTGTCCCGCCACACTCGCACGAAGATCGAAGGATCTTCCGGGTGGACAAGGTGCCACGCCTCCTCCGCTGTGAACGAAAGGATCGGCGCCATGAGCTTCAGCAACGCATCGCGGATGATGGCGAGCGCGGTTTGCGCCGAGCGGCGCGCGCGGCTGTCGGCCGGCGTGGTGTAGAGGCGGTCCTTGAGCACGTCCAGATAGAACCCGCCGAGGTCCTCTGACGCGTAGGTCTGCAGACGCTGGACGACGAGGTGGAACTCGTTGGCCTCGTAGTCGCTTTGCACCGCCGTGGCAAATGCGTGCGCGCGCGCGAGCGCGTAGCGATCGATCTCGAGCAACTGATCGACCGGAACGGCGTGGACGGCCGCATCGAAGTCCGACGTGTTGGCCATCAGGAAGCGCAACGTGTTGCGGATGCGCCGATAGCTTTCGACGACGCGCTTGAGGATCTCGTCGGAGATCGACAGCTCGCCTGAATAGTCCGTTGCACCCACCCACAGTCGCAGGATCTCCGCGCCCAGCGTGTTGCTCACTTTTTGCGGCGCTACGACGTTGCCTCTCGACTTGGACATCTTGCGGCCCTCGCCGTCGACGACGAAGCCGTGCGTCAGCAGCGCCTTGTAGGGCGGCACGCCGTTGAGCATGGACGACACCAGCAGCGAGGAATGGAACCAGCCGCGATGCTGGTCGGAGCCTTCGAGGTAGAGGTCGGCCGGAAATCCGGTCTCCTGGGGATGCGAGCCCATGCCGGTGCGCCGCCCCTCGGGGCCGCCCATCACCGTCTGGTGCGTCGACCCGGAGTCGAACCACACGTCGAGCGTGTCGGTGAGCTTGCGATAGCGCCGCTCGTCGACGCCGAAGTCCTCGTGCGTCGCCTCGAACCAGGCCTCGATGCCGCCCTCCTCGACCTTGTGCGC
>DATKLH010000484.1:0-2555 GCA_035542515.1 Casimicrobiaceae bacterium | reverse complement strand
GCAACTCCTCGTACCCCGAAGTGCGATCGGCGATGAACTTCTTGTCGGCGAGCCCTTCCTCGATGATGGTGTGCATCAGCGCGTTGAGCATCGCGACGTCGGTATCCGGCTTGAACTGCAGGTAGTGCGTCGCGTGGCGCGCAAGCTCGGAGCGGCGCGGATCGGCCAGGATGAGCCTGGTCCCACCCTTGACGGCGTTCTTGATCCACGTCGCCGCCACCGGATGATTGACCACCGGGTTGGCGCCGATGAGCAACACCACTTCCGCGTACTGCACGTCCTTGACGGGATTGCTCACCGCGCCCGATCCGATGCCCTCGAGGAGCGCAGCCACGCTCGAAGCATGGCAAAGACGCGTGCAATGGTCGACGTTGTTGCTGCCGAAGCCGGTGCGCACCAGCTTCTGGAACAGATACGCTTCCTCGTTGCTGCCCTTCGCCGATCCGAAGCCGGCGAGCGCGCGCGCGCCGCGCTCGTCGCGGATGCGGCGGAGCGTGCCTCCCGCAAGCGCGAGCGCTTCGTCCCACGTCGCTTCGCGGAATGCCGCGAGAGGATTGGCCGGATCGAGCGTCGCATCGGCATCCTTCGGCACGCCGCTGCGGCGAATGAGCGGCTTGGTGAGCCGTTGCGGATGATGCACGTAGTCGAACCCGAACCGACCTTTCACGCACAGTCGATCGCGGTTGGCCGGCCCATCGCGACCTTCGACACGCACGATGTGGTTGTCGGCGACGTGATAGGTGAGCTGGCAACCCACGCCGCAGTACGGACACACCGACTTCACCTTCTTGTCGACCGGCTTGAGATACGCGAAGTGCGCCGGCGCGAGCGCGCCCGTGGGGCACGCCTGGACGCATTCGCCGCACGCGACGCAGGTCGAGTCACCCATCGGGTCGTCGAAGTCGAACACGATCTTCGACGCGGCGCTGCGGTGCGCGTAGCCGATCACGTCGTTGACCTGCACCTCGCGACAGGCGCGTACGCAGCGCGTGCACTGGATGCACGCATCGAGATTGACTGCCATCGCGGGGTGCGAAACGTCGCAGCGCGGTTGTCGGCGTGCGGAGAAGCGCGGCTCGCCCACGCCGAGCGCGCGCTTCCACAGCGCGAGCTCGTCGTCGGGCTTGTAGGTCGTCTGCGGCATGTCGGAGGCGAGCAGCTCCACGACCATTCGCTGCGAATGCAGTGCCCGTTCGCTGTCGCTGCGTACGTTCATGCCCGCGGCAGGCGTACGGCAGCACGCCGGTGCGAGCACGCGCTCGCCCTTGATCTCGACCATGCAAGCGCGACAGTTGCCGTCGGGCCGCATGCCGGGCTTGTAGCACAGCCGCGGGATCGATACCCCGAGGCGGTCCGCGGTCTGGATGATCGTCTCGCCCGGCAGCGCGGTGACCGGCGCGCCGTTCAGCTCGAACGACACCGTTGACGCTTCGAGCACCGCCTCGACCGGCGCATTCATGATGCCAACTCCTTTGCCTTTTTCCAGAGCACCGCTGTGTCAGACATCACGTGTAAGCGAGCGTGCGTCAGCGGCTGTCGTGAATGCGGGGCACCAGTCCGATGAATGCCCAACCGCACGCTCGTACCCAATATCCCAATACCGTTCTTCGCTCTCACTCGATCTCATGCGCAAAATACTTCGCCACGCACTGCACGGGGTTGGGCGCCGCCTGACCAAGCCCGCAGATCGACGCATCCATCATCGCCTTCGACAGATCGTCGAGCAAAGGCAGGTTCCAGCGCTCCTGCTGCATCAGGTCGACCGCTTTCTGCGTGCCCACCCGGCACGGCGTGCACTGTCCGCACGACTCGTCGGCGAAAAAGCGCATGACGTTCAGTGCGGCGTCGCGCGCCCGATCATGCTGTGACAGCACGATCACCGCAGCGGATCCGATGAAGCAGCCATGCGGCTGCAGCGTATCGAAGTCGAGCGGCACATTGGCGAGCGACGCCGGCAATATCCCGCCCGAGGCGCCGCCGGGCAGATAGCCGTACAACTCGTGGCCGGGCAGCATGCCGCCGCAATATTCGTCGATGAGCTCGCGCAACGTGATTCCCGCGGGTGCGACGTGCACGCCTGGCTTGTTGACGCGGCCCGACACCGAGAATGCGCGCAGCCCCTTGCGTCCGTTGCGTCCGTGTCGCGCGAACCAATCGACGCCCAGGGCGACCAGGTCGCGCACCAGGAACAGCGTTTCCATGTTGTGCTCGAGCGTCGGGCGCCCGAACACGCCGACCTGCGCGACGTAGGGCGGACGCAGGCGCGGCATGCCGCGCTTGCCCTCGATCGATTCGATCATCGCGGATTCTTCGCCGCAGATGTAGGCGCCTGCACCGCGCCTCAGATGGATCGGCGGCAGCGGCGCGGGCGGGTCGGCCTGCAGGGCCGCGAGCTCGCGCTCGAGCAGTTCGCGGGCGGCGTGATACTCGTCGCGGATGTAGATGTAGATGCTGTCGATGCCTACGGCCCACGCGGCAATGAGCATGCCCTCGAGGAACCGGTGCGGGCTGTGCTCCAGGAAAATGCGGTCCTTGAAGGTGCCCGGCTCGCCTTC
>DATKLH010000483.1:0-4865 GCA_035542515.1 Casimicrobiaceae bacterium | reverse complement strand
CCATGTGGCGGTGGCTGTGCACGATCATCAGGCTCACCGCGTCCTCGACGGTGAGTCCGCTCGGGATGCGACGCACCGAGGAGGTCATCACATCCTCGATGCGGACGGTGCGCGGGTCGAGGCTTGCGGCGACCACGCGCTTCATCAAGTCGCGCTCGCTGAAGATCCCCACCAGGCGTCCGGCGCCGTCGCGTACCAGCGCGCAGCCGACGTTATGGCTGGACATCAGTTCCGCGACGTCGAACACGGTGGCCGACGGGGATACCGCGACGACATCCTTGACCGACTTCGCTTCGAGAATCGCACCAACGGTTCGCATCATGGCCTCCCCGGTCTGGTGCGCACCGGTACCCGGCGCGCGACTCCGAACCCAATGCTACGCGCGCGCGAGGTACAAGGCTGTCGGCTCCGAGGCGCCGGTTTGACGATGATCAATAAAGCCAATGCCCGCATCGCCGGGTCAGCGCAGCGCCTGCTCGATGTCCGCGATGAGATCGTCCACGTGCTCGATGCCGACAGACAGCCGCACGAGGTCCGGCGGGCAGGTGGTGCCCGGGCCTTCCACGCTGGCGCGATGCTCGGCGAGGCTTTCCACCGAGCCGAGCGAGGTCGCGCGCTTGAACACGCGAAGCCTGGCGGTGAAGTCCTTGGCCGCGCCCTCGCCTTCGCGCAGGCGCAGCGACATCATTCCGCCGAAGCCGCCGTGCATCTGCCTGCGCGCGATGGCGTGTCCCGGATGGTCCGGCAGTCCCGGATAGAGCACGTGCGACAGCCGCGGATCGCGCGCGAAACGCTCGGCGATCGCCTGTGCATTTGCACTTGCGGCGCGAACTCGCAGGTGCAGGGTCCGCATGCCACGCAGCAACAGCCACGCTTCGAGCGGACCGAGGATGGCGCCGCCCGAGCCGCGGACGTAGCGGACGCGTTGCCACATCGCATCGTCGCGCGCTGTTGCGAGCACGCCGGCGACCACGTCCGAATGACCATTCAGGTACTTGGTCGCCGAGTGCATCACGATGTGGGCACCGAGGCTCAACGGTCGGGTGATGAGAGGCGTTGCCGCTGTCGAATCGACCGCGACGACCGCCCCTGTTTCGCGCGCGACCGCGGCCGCAGCGGCAATGTCGGTGATGTCCCAGGTGGGGTTCGCTGGCGTTTCGATCCAGATGATGCGGGGGCGCAGCTCGCGCGCACGGGACACCAGGTCGTCGGCGGAGGCGTTGGCGTAGAACTCGATGCGCAACCCCCAGGGCGCCGCGTAATCGAGCAGCCATTTGCGAAATCCCCAGTACATGTTCCGGGGCACCAGTGCGCCATCGCCGGGCGACAACGACTGGAACACCGCAGCAGCCGCGGCCTGGCCCGACGAGAACAGCAGCGCGCTCGCCGCCCCTTCGAGCGCCGCCACGAGCGCTTCGGGTTGATCGTAGGTGGGATTGTCGGCGCGCGAATAGATGCGGCCACCCGGATACGAACCGTCGACCGCGCGCTCGTAGGTGGTCGACACGTGAATGGCGGGAGCGATCTCGGCAAAGGGCTGTGCAACGCGTCCCATCCCCTGGGCGGCGAGAGTGTCCGGGTGCGGTGTCGAATGGGTCATGATCGATCGGCACGATTTCGCGAGTAGGATGCTCGCAACTTTCCGCCATCGGCTCGCCCGCGGCAAGTCGTGGCGCGACGCGACTGGTGGCGCGCCCCTGCAACTATTGAGGATTACGGAACTGCGTGACACTCGATGCAGACTCCGTCGTTCCGCGCAAGCCGGAACCCGGCGACTCATGTCCCGCTCTGCAGAATGGACCCAACGTCACTGGGTCCCGGCCTGCGCCGGGACGACGACGGATGCAAACAGGTCGGCTTTTTCACCCGGTTAGGTAAAGGTCCATAACCTTCACTCGCGAAAAGCCGGGAGATGCTCACCAATGCAGGTTCGGGCACCCATGTCCACGAGATCGCCGATGGCATCTGTCGCATCAACACGCCGATCGACATCGCAGGCCGTCATACGCTACGCTGGATCGACACGCCGCACATGCCGCACGGATGGGATTGCGGTTTGATGTTCGAAACGTCGACCCGCACGATCCTCTGCGGCGATCTGTTTACGCAGGGCGGCCGCGGTGACGGTGAGATCCCGCTGACCGGGTCCGACATCCTCGCGCCGAGCGAAGCCTTCCGCCAACCGCTCGACTTACGCTCACGCGCCGCAGTCGCGCGCCATCCTCGAGCGGCTCGTGCAGCTGCAGCTGGACCGCCGTCATCGAGTCGATCGTGCTCGGCGATGGCGGGGCGAACCACCAGGCGACGCTGCACGCGTTGATCGATGCCGGCGCAAACGTGAACATCGCCGATCGATCCGGCACCACTCCGCTGCAGCTTGCCCGGACGCGCGGCTATCGCGACATGGTGGCGATGCTGGAAAAAGCCGGAGCGAGATAGTCGGCGCGCACAGCCCGCGGACGGCGCGACGCGCAGCACCACGGACCCACAACCAAGAACCAGCAGGTCTCCGGCACCCGCTCACATGCTGCGCCGATACTGGCCGCCCACCTCGAACAACGCATTGGTGATCTGACCCAACGAGCACACGCGCACGGTGTTCATCAGCTCCGCGAACACATTGCCGTTCTCGATGACGGTGCGCTTGAGCTTCGCCAGCGCCTCGGGCGCTTCGTTGGCGTGCCGCGCGTGGAACTCGGCGAGCCGCCTGAGCTGCGATTCCTTTTCCTCGGTGGTCGAGCGGGCGAGCTCGAGCTTTTGCGCAACTGTATCGCCGTGCGGATTGCGGAAGGTATTGACGCCGATGATCGGATAGCTGCCGTCGTGCTTGCGATGCTCGTAGTAGAGCGACTCCTCCTGGATCTTGCTGCGCTGGTAGCCGGTCTCCATCGCGCCCAGCACGCCGCCCCGCTCGCTGATCGCCTCGAACTCCCTCAGCACCGCCTCCTCGACCAGGTCGGTGAGCGCCTCGATGATGAACGAGCCCTGGTTGGGATTTTCGTTCTTCCCGAGGCCCCACTCGCGATTGATGATGAGCTGGATCGCCATCGCGCGACGCACGCTGTCCTCGGTCGGCGTGGTGATCGCTTCGTCGTAGGCGTTGGTGTGCAGCGAGTTGGTGTTGTCGTAGGTCGAGATCAGCGCCTGCAGCGTGGTGCGGATGTCGTTGAACGCGATCTCCTGCGCGTGCAGCGACCGGCCCGACGTCTGCGAATGGAACTTGAGCTTTTGCGAGCGTTCGTTGGCGCCATAGCGATCGCGCATCGCGACGGCCCAGATGCGCCGCGCCACGCGGCCGATCACCGCGTACTCCGGGTCCATGCCGTAGCTGAAGAAGAACGAGAGATTGGGCGCGAAGTCGTCGATGTGCATGCCGCGGGCGAGATAAGCTTCGACGAACGTGAAGCCGTTGGAAAGCGTGAACGCGAGCTGCGAGATCGGGTTGGCGCCCGCCTCCGCGATGTGGTAGCCCGAGATCGAGACCGAGTAGAAGTTCCTCACGTCGTGATGGACGAAATACTCCTGGATGTCGCCCATCACCTTGAGGCTGAATTCGGTGCTGAAGATGCAGGTGTTCTGGCCCTGGTCCTCCTTGAGGATGTCGGCCTGCACCGTGCCGCGCACGGTGGAAAGCGTCCACTCGCGGATCTTGTCCGCCTCGTCGTCGGTCGGCTCGCGTCCGTTGTCGGCGCGGAACTTGTCGAGCTGCTGATCGATCGCGGTGTTCATGAACATCGCGAGCAGCGTGGGCGCCGGGCCGTTGATCGTCATGGACACCGAGTTGTTCGGCGCGCACAGGTCGAAGCCGGAATAGAGCACTTTCATGTCGTCGAGGGTGGCGATCGACACGCCCGAGTTGCCTACCTTGCCGTAAATGTCGGGCCGCTGCGCGGGATCGTTGCCGTAAAGCGTGACCGAGTCGAACGCGGTGGACAGCCGCTTGGCCGGCATGTTGTCGGCCAGGAGGTGAAAGCGGCGGTTGGTGCGAAAGGCGTCGCCTTCGCCCGCGAACATGCGGGTGGGATCCTCGTTCTCGCGCTTGAAGGCGAAGACACCCGCGGTGAACGGGAAGCTGCCCGGGACGTTCTCCCGGAGCTGCCAGCGCAGGATCTCGCCGTCGTCGCGGTACTTCGGCAGCGCGACCTTGCGCACCTTGGTGCCCGACAGCGAGGTCGTCGTGAGCGCGGTGCGGATCTCCTTGTCCCGGATCTTCACGACGTATTCGTCGCCGCGGTAGGCCGCCTTCGTCCTGGGCCACATGTCGAGGAGCTTCTTCGTGCGAGCGTCGAGCTTGGCGTCGCGGTCGGCGATCAGAGCGTCGATATCGGAGAAATCGGCGGCGCCGGATCCCCGCTTGCGCGGGGATGACGATGACGACAGCATGGCTTTCGTCGCCGTCAGCTGCTGCCGCTCGCGCGCGATCGCAGCCTGCGCATCGGCCCAGTGGTGGTAGGAGCGCACCGTCTCCGCGATCTCGGCGAGATAGCGGGCGCGTCCCGCCGGGACGATCGCGTTCTGCGCCGACGACTGCTTCGTTGCGACCTTCGGCAGCGTCCCCGGCGCAAGCTTGAGCCCCTTGGCCGTGAGCTTGTCGGCGATCGCGTGGTAGAGCGCGGTCACGCCGTCGTCGTTGAATCGCGATGCGATGGTGCCGAACACCGGCATCTCGTCGGACGGCGTGCGAAACGCCTCGCGGTTGCGCTGCAATTGCTTGCGCACGTCGCGCAGTGCGTCCTGCGCGCCCTTGCGGTCGAACTTGTTGATGGCGACGAAGTCGGCGAAGTCGAGCATGTCGATCTTCTCGAGCTGGCTCGCCGCGCCGAACTCGGGCGTCATGACGTACAGGGAGGCGTCGACGTGCGGGA
>DATKLH010000482.1:0-6226 GCA_035542515.1 Casimicrobiaceae bacterium | reverse complement strand
GATTTCCGCCGTTCTAGGCTACGCCGTGAAGCGAGGGCACCTGCAGGCCAAGCCCGTCATTCCAAAGCGCCAGGAGCCCGAAAAACGGCTGCTTTTTGCCACGCAAGCACAAGCGCTCAAGCTGCTCGCGAATCTACCAGCGCATCTCGCGCCGCTCGCGCGTTTTGCGCTTGCAACGGGCGCCCGCCAGTTCAACGTTACACATCTCGAGTGGGGTCGGGTCGACCTAGCACGTCGCGTTGCCTGGGTATCCGCCGATGAGACGAAGGCAGGCAAGCTGCTACAGCTGCATCTCAACGACGATGCAATTGCGGTGCTGCGAGCACAGAAAGGCAAGCACTCGCGCTGGGTCTTTCCCTACAAAGGAAAGCCGATGGACAACCCGGCACAGGGGAATTACAAGCGCGCCGTGAAGAAAGCGGGATTGCCCAAGGAGTTCAACTGGCATTCGTTGCGCCACACGTGGGCGAGCTGGCACGTGCAGAACGGAACGTCGTTGCGTCAGCTGATGGAGCTGGGAGGCTGGGCCAGCCTCGACATGGTGCTGCGTTATGCGCACCTCGCGCCATCGCACCTGGCGCATGTCGCAGGTAATGTTTGCCTAACGACCAGTCACAAAACCGGTCACACGAGGCATGAACCGGGTACCCCAAGAAAGCGTCGTTTTCGCAGAGAGATCAATGGGGTGGCGGATGGGATTCGAACCCACAACGACTGGAATCACAATCCAGGACTCTACCGTTGAGCTACCGCCACCACTGGACCACGACAACTGCTGCATCCACGTCGGATGCGCCTGCTGCAACTGGCGCGCCCGACAGGACTCGAACCTGTTACCCCCGGCTTAGAAGGCCGGTGCTCTATCCGGATGAGCTACGGGCGCTTCGCGAGGACCACAGTCCACATTTCGTCGCGCCCCGGTTCGATCCGGCGGCCATCACGCGATTCGAGCTGGCTTGACGCTCGAGCGCCGGCACGGATGCGCAAGGGGCGATTATAGCGCGCGAGCGATCGAACGCGACCTGGGGAACGCCAAGGGTCCGCCAACCCGGCGAATGCATACTCCACCAGTCGCTGCATTCCCGCTGACGATCGCTGTCTGTTGCCGGTTGACGGGCCGTCGTGCATTTCTGGCCAAACGCGGAGTCGGCGAAAGGCGCCGTCGGTCGGGCACATTCGGCAGACCCGAGCCATGCAGGAGCGAGGGTTCGCTCAGAGACTTTGCGCCCGGCAGGTGTCGAGAGATGCACGTGCACGTTGCGCCTGCCCGAGTGGAATTGTAAAAAGTGGTCGGGGTGAGAGGATTCGAACCTCCGACATCTTGCTCCCAAAGCAAGCGCGCTACCGGGCTGCGCTACACCCCGAACCGCAACATTATGCCATTCGCTCAATGGGGCACCGGCTGACGCGACGTTAGCCTATGCGGCAACGGGATTGGCTGACGTCGACCCCGGCATCCCTGCCGAACGCGGAACCTTGACCGCTTGCGTGAGTCACCCGATCACCAGCCCGCTCAAAACGAAAGGAAGTGCAATGAGCAGTCCCGTGGACGTAGCCGTGCTCGTCGGAAGCCTGCGTAAGGAGTCGTATTCGCGCAAGCTCGCGAACGCCTTGTCCAGGCTCGCGCCCGACTCGCTCGGATGCCAGATCGTGGAGATCGGCAACCTGCCGCTCTACAACCAGGACGACGATACCAATCCGCCGCCGGCATCTGCCGCGTTCAAGGCGCGCATTCAACGCGCCGGTGCAGTGCTTTTCGTGACCCCCGAGTACAACCGTTCGGTCCCGGGGGTGCTGAAGAACGCGATCGATATCGCGTCGCGCCCCTATGGCAAGAGCGCATGGAACGGCAAGCCGGGTGCGGTGGTCAGCCAGTCGCCGGGCGTGATCGGGGGATTTGGCGCGAATCATCATCTGCGCCAGTCACTCGTATTCCTCAACGTCCCATGCATGCAGCAGCCGGAAGCCTACGTCGGGAACACGGCCAAGATGTTCGACGCGCAGGGTGAAGTGATGGAAGCCGGCACGCGCGAGTTCCTGCAGAAATTCATGCAGGCTTTCGCGGCGTGGATTGAGCGCAATCCGGCAGGCGCGTGAGCGGTTCGCGCGGACCAGCGCACGCGCCGAAACACTCGCTCAACCCTGCGGCGCGAACGGCTTCGACGATGGGGCCGATGCGTCGATGCCCGTCCTACTGGCGCGAATAGCGTCGAATGACGGCAAGCGCCTCCGCCATCGCGTGCGCACCATCGCCGGATCGAACGGCATGCTGCACGCAATGTTGCAGATGATGCTGCAGCAATTCGAAAGCGAGCGCGTCCAGCGCCGACTGCGCGGCGCTGACCTGCGTGAGGATGTCGACGCAGTAGCGATCGTCCTCGATCATCTTGCCGATGCCGCGCACCTGCCCTTCGAGGCGGTTCACGCGCCGCGTCAGATCGGCGTGATCCCGCGCCGCACGCGGCACGAGAGGATGCGCCGGACGAGTCGTCGCTGAAGTCGCGCGGCCCGGGCGGCTGGCCTTACGCGGCGACGCCATAGCCTGCCGCTTCCACCGCTTCGCGCAATGCGACCGCATTCGTGCGCGCCGGGTCGAAGCTCACCGTCGCGCTGCCCGGCGTGAGCTGAACATCGACCTGGTCCACGCCCGGCAGCGCGCGCAACACGCGCGTGACGCTGCCGACGCAACCCTGGCAGGACATCCCCGAAATCGAAAGCTTGACCGTTTCCATTCCGCTCTCCTTCACGTTCACGACCTGCGTGCGCGCCAGCCGCGCAACAGCAGCGTGTTGCTCACCACCGATACCGAGCTTGCAGCCATCGCCGCACCAGCGATGACCGGACTCAGCATTCCGAGCGCAGCGAGAGGAATGCCGAGCACGTTGTAGGCAAAAGCGAAGAACAGGTTCTGCCGGATTTTCGCCAGTGTCGCGCGCGAAAGCTCGATCGCGTCGACGACCGCGTTGAGGTCGCTGCGGACCAGCGTGACATCGGCCGCCTCGATGGCGATGTCCGACCCCGATCCCATGGCGAAACTGACGTTTGCCGCCGCCAGCGCCGGGGCGTCGTTGACTCCGTCGCCGACCATTCCGACCACGCGGCCTTGCCGAGTCAGTCTTTGCACTTCGGCCGCCTTGTCGCCCGGAAGAACACCTGCGCGCACTTCGCTGATGCCGACGGCGTCGCCGATGGCACGCGCGGTTGCGGAGTTGTCCCCGGTCAGCATGACGACCTCCACACCGAGTCGACGTAGGCGCGCAATGGCCTGGGCCGATGTCGGGCGTACTCGGTCCGCAAGCGCGATGACGCCGAGCAGCTCAGCGTTGCGTGCAACGCCAACCACCGATTCGCCGCGCTGCGCCGCCGTCAGGCGCGTGGCGTCGATCGCGGTGACGCCGTTGGCGACGAGAAATTCGAGCGATCCAACCAGGACATCGGCGCTCGGATCGTCGACCTTCGCACGCGCACCGCGCCCGGGCGTCGCCACGAAGTCGCGCACATCGGGCAACCGCAATGCCTTGGCCTGCGCGTGCGACACGATGGCCTGCGCTAGAGGATGGGTTGCGCGTTGCTCGATGGCCGCCGCGAGTGCGAGCACTTCGTCGGTCGAGCTTGCCGACACGGCCTCCACATTGACGACCGCCGGCTTGCCCTCGGTGAGCGTGCCGGTCTTGTCGACGACGAGCGTTTGCAGCTTCCCCGCCTGCTCGAGCGCGGCCGCTTCCCGAATCAGGATGCCAAGTTGCGCTGCACGACCGATCCCCACGATCACGGCGGTAGGCGTCGCAAGACCGAGCGCGCAAGGACATGCGATGACCAGCACGGCAACGGCATCCACCAACGCTCGCGTGGAATCGCCAACCAGCCACCATGTGACTGCGAACGTGGCCACCGCGATCGCGAGCACCACCGGAACGAAGATGCCGGAAACACGGTCCGCGAGTCGCTGGATCGGAGGCTTCGATCCTTGCGCCTGCGCGACAAGCCGAACGATTCCGGCAAGCAGCGTCGCGTCGCCGACGCCACTGGCGACCACGTGCAACGCGCCGTCCTGGTTCACCGTACCCGCGTAGACCTTCGCTTGCGCGCGCTTGTCGACCGGCCGCGATTCGCCGGTGAGCATGCTTTCGTCGACGCTCGAGCTTCCATCGGCGACCAGGCCGTCTACCGGGATGGCCTCGCCGGCTCGAACCAGCAGTCGGTCGCCGCTATGCACCTGCTCGAGCGGAACATCGACAGCGTGCCCGTCGCGTTCGACGTGCGCGGTGCGCGGCTGGAGTCGAATCAGGCTTTCCAGTGCAGCCGATGTGCCCGCGCGAGCGCGCGCTTCGAGCAACTTGCCGAGCAGCACGAGCGTGATGACCGCCGCCCCGGCTTCGAAGTAGACATGCTCGTGGGCGCCGCTGAGCGTTACCACCGCGCTGAACACGTACGCCATGGTGGTGCCCAGCGCGATGAGCACGTCCATGTTGGCGCCACCGCCACGCAAAGCGTGCCAGGCACCGACGTAGAACCGGCGCCCGATCCAGAATTGCACAGGCGTCGCCAGCGCGAGCTGCCACATCCGCGGCAGCAACTCACCATGGTCACCGCCAGGGGCGAGCATCGGAACCATCTGCACAAGCAGCGGCGCGGTCAGCAGGAACGCGATGATCATCTCGCGCCGCAACCGGCGGTATTCCGCCGCCTTGCGCTGCTGGTCGGCGCGACGCTCGGCGGCCGCATCGCGGCGGATCGACGCTTCGTATCCGGCCCTGGCGACGGCGTCGAGGAGTTGCTGGGCGGTGGCCCGCGTTGCGTCGAACCGCACCCGTGCCGTTTCAGTCGCGAAATTCACCGACGCATCGACGCCAGGCACGCGGTTCAGCGCCTTCTCGATGCGCGTCGCGCACGCCGCGCAAGTCATGCCGCGCAAGCCCAGCTCGACCTCACCGCTGCCGCCGCTGCGCGGACGCCGATCGGAGCCCTCCCTCGCAGCTTCCGGGCGCGTCGTCCTGACGGTCGCTTCCATGGCGCCCATTATACCCCATGGGGGTATTTAGCGCCAGCCTGTCCTACCAGGGGATCCGACCGGTCAGCACGTCGCGGAACATCACGAAATCGGCCGCGAGGCTGTAGAGTGGATGAGTGAAGGTCGCAGGGCGGTTGTGCTCGACCAGGAAATGGCCGAGCCATGCGAATCCATATCCGCATAGCGGAACGCCGAGCAGCCACCACGCGTTGCGCGTCAGCAACGCCACTGCGATGCAGGCGATCACCAGCATCGTCCCGACCACGTGCAATCGACGACATCCGGGTCGCGAATGCTCCGCCAGATAGAACGGATAGAAGTCGCGGAATGATGCGAACGATCGGGTCATCGGCCAGCGCGTGACATGGAACGCGCGTAGTGTGCAAAGAGCCGGGCACGGATGCAACGCTCGGGCACTGGCGATCGTCGGCCAGCCCGCTGGCAAGAGCTGCGTGCAACGCGCGCGTCAGGCCTCGCGCTTGAGTTGCGGGAACAGCAGGACGTCGCGAATCGAAGGCGCGTCGGTGAGCAACATGATCAATCGATCGATGCCTATCCCTTCGCCCGCGGTTGGCGGCAATCCGTATTCGAGCGCCCGGATGTAGTCGGCATCGTAGTACATCGCTTCCTCGTCGCCCGCGTCCCGCGCGGCGACCTGTGCGCGAAAGCGCGCCGCCTGATCTTCCGGATCGTTGAGCTCGGAGAAGCCGTTGGCGATCTCGCGGCGGGAAATGAACAGCTCGAACCGGTCGGTGATGCCGCGATTGGCGTCGTTGGCCCGCGCGAGCGGCGACACGTCGGTGGGATGCGCGACGATGAAGGTCGGCTGCACCAGCTTCTCCTCGGTCGTCGCCTCGAACAACTTGAGCTGCAGCAATCCCACGCCGTCGGTGGCGAACACCTCGACATCGAATGGCGCGAGCGCGACGCGCAGGTATTCGGGCTTCGACAGCTCGAGCAGCGGATACTGCGGGTTGTACTTGTGGATCGCTTCGGCCATGGTGAGTCGGTCGTAGGGACCGCCCAGCTCGATCGGCTCATCCTGGTAGTTGATCGAGGTGGTCCCGAGTACGCGTTGCGCAACGCTGCGCAACAGCTCCTCGGTGAGATCCATGAGGTAGCGATAGTCGCGATACGCCTCGTAGAACTCGAGCATCGTGAACTCGGGATTGTGGCGCGTCGAGATGCCCTCGTTGCGGAAATTGCGGTTGATCT
>DATKLH010000481.1:0-10682 GCA_035542515.1 Casimicrobiaceae bacterium | reverse complement strand
CGGTATCCATCGAGGAGATGAGCGACTCGCGTACCGCGTCGGAGACCTCGACGAGGATCTCGCCATCGCGGTCGGCCTTGACGAGCTCCCAGATGTAGAGCCGCTCGTCGAGTGGCAGCGCCTCGAGGATGTACGCGATGTCCGCCGGATGCAGGTGCGCGAGCTTGCGCTCGAGCTCGGCGCGCGTCTGGCGCACCACGGCGCTGTCCACCAGCTCCGCACGTTGGTCGTCGGGCGCTTCGATGAGCTCCTCGTAGACGAGACCCTCCACCAGCCGATGCCGGCGCAGGAGCGCCGTCACCTCGGCGAGCGCATCCTCCACACGCTCGGTGCGCTCTACCCGCGTGGCGGCCTGCACGTCGTGGCTCTCCGGCATGAGGGGGTCGTGAAGATGGTCGAACGAGGCTCCTCGCAGCGATTGTACGGGCAAGGCTGCGAAGAGCCTCATGTCCGCGAGCAGCATTCGTGCCCGCGAGAGCGAATGGCGCCGACGTGCGGGTCCGCGAACCCGTTGCGCGCGTGGCGGAGCCGCACATCGTGCGCGCGGTCGCTGGCGCGCACGTCGGCGACAAAGGGAACCGCTAGGGCAACTCGGCGCTCGGCATGCGGGCGAGGATGATGCCGATCTTGCGGTTGAGCCCGCGCGCACCCTGGTTGTGCTCGTAGAAGCGCGGATTCGGCGCCATCGCGGCCAGTCGCGCCGCCTGTTCCGCCGACAACTGTGCCGCCGGAATGCCGAAGTAGCGCCGCGCGGCGGCTTCGGCGCCGAAGATGCCGTTACCCCATTCGATCACGTTGAGATACAACTCGAAGATGCGCTGCTTGTCGAGGAGGTTCTCGAGCATCACGGTGATGACCGCTTCCTCCGCCTTGCGCCAGTAGCTGCGCGTGGGCGAAAGGAACAGGTTCTTGGCGAGCTGCTGGGTGATGGTCGAGCCGCCGGCGACGATGCGCCCGCGCCGCTCGTTCTTTTCCAGCGCGAGCGCGATGCCGTCCCAGTCGAATCCCTCGTGGTCGACGAACTTGGCGTCCTCGGCCGCGATCATCGCGCGCTTGAGCGCAGGCGAGATGCGCCCGTAGGGCACGAACTGGTAGCTCAGGCGCGCTCGCGGGTTCTTTTCGCGCAACTCGGACAGGCGCTGTGCCATGAACGCGGTCTCGCGCGGAGCGTGGTCGGCGTACCAAAGGATCATCGCAGCGTAGTACGCGTGCAACAGCAAGACGATGCCGACCGCGCACGCAAGCGCGATGACGAACCAGCGCGTCAGCGAGCGGCGAGCCCTCACCGGCGCGGCGGCTGCGCGAGATGCGTGCGTTCGGAACAACGTATCGAGCCCCGAGGGCTATCGACGGTCATGACATTGGTTGCCGCGCGTATGAATCGAGGTCATTCGTCGTTGCCGCGAAGGCGACGGTCCGCATCAAACCCGCGATGGTTCAAGGCCACAAAGGTCACGCCACTCGCACCGCACCGTGCGCTCGAACACCCGCATGGACGAGCGGCATCAAATCGCGAAGTTCGCCGCCAGGACCCGCATCGAGGGCAGCAACAACGCATTGCCACTTCACGGTTAGCGTCCCGGACGCAGTATTTCATACACGCGCGTCGTGTCGGGACGTACGCCGCGCCACACGAAGAAGCTTTCCGCAGCGTGTTCGACGAGCATGCTCAAGCCGTCGGCGAACCCGTCCACGCCCTGAGCGATGGCGAAGCGCAGGAACGGCGTGGGTGCATCATCGTAGGCCATGTCGTAGGCAAAGGCTCCCTGGCCGAAGATGCCGGCTGGCCAGCGAGCGTCCCGATCCTCGTCGACGCCGAAGCTGGTCGCGTCGATGACCAGATCGAAGCGACGGCGCTCGAGACCGGCGTACGACACCGCGCCGACGCTGGCGATGTCGGCGAAATGCTCGGCGATGCGCACTGCCTTGTCGACCCTGCGGTTCGCGACGGTGAGCGAGCGTGGATGGGCTTGAAGCAGCGGGCCGATCATGGCACGCACAGCGCTCCCCGCGCCGAGCATCAGCACATGGCAGCGCTCGATGCGCACGCTGTGCCGACGCGACAATGCGCCCACCAGGCCCGCACCCTCGGTGCTGTCCCCGTACCAGCGACCCCGCTCGCGCCTGAGCGTATCCACCGCGCCGGCGTGGCGCGCCCGCGGTGTCACGTCGTACGCAAGGGCGAGGGCTTCGAGCTTGAACGGCACAGTGACGTTGAGTCCGAGGCCACCCTCGCTCGCGAAACGCTCCGCGGTCGCAGCGAATCCCTCCAGTGGCGCGAGCAGTCGCTCGTAAACGAGATCCTGGCCGGTGAGGCGCGCGAGCTCGTTGTGGATCAGCGGAGCGTTCGAATCGGCAACGGGGTTGCCGATGACGGCGTAGCGGTCAGGCATGCGACGAGCCAGAATTTCGCGATCCCGCCGACATTTTGCACCGCTCCCGCGGCCGGGCGGATCGCCAGGGTAGGTTTGCCAAGTCTAGAGCGGAACCGCGCAATCCGTCTCGCGAGACCTTGGCGCGGCGGCGATGCGCGAACGCGTGGCCGATCACTCGCTCCGCAACTCGTCGCCCTTCGCGAACGTCCAGGTGCGGGTGATGTGCAGGATGTCGGTGTCGCGCTTGATGTCTGGCGGAAACGGCGCGTACGGCGCGCCCATTTCGACGATCTTCTTGGCGGCCGCGTCGAGAAGTCGGTGTCCGGAACCGCGGTTGATCTCGACCTTCTCGACGCTGCCATCGCTGCGGATCGACACGGTCAGGATCAGCTTGCCGTAGAGCTTGTTGCGTCGCGCCACCTCGGGATAGTTCTCGTTGCCGATGCGCTCCACGCGCTGGCGCCAGTCTTCGACATAGCGCGCGAATCGATACTCCTCGGCGCGCGCGCCGACGAACCGGCGCTTGGGCCGCTTCTGATAGGCATCCATCTCGCGCGCGATCTGCGCTTCCAGGCGCATCGCTTCGAGATTGCGCTGCACGACCGCATCCGCGGTGGGCGAGTTGGTCGCATCGGCCTCGGATGCACGGTTGGCCTGAGTCGTCGTGGCCCGCGCGTGAAGCTGGGTCAGCAGTTGCTGCGTCTGGCGCTCGAGCGCCTCGACGCGCCGTTGCGCGAGCTCGAGGTTGGTGTTGGCGCTGTCCTTGGGCATGACCGGCAGCGGGGTCTTGGCGCGACGGTCCTGATCGGTGTTGCCGCCTCCATCGAGGTTCGCCTGCGCGAGGATGTCCGCCTTGGTCGGCTTGGCCTTGGTCCTGGCGTTGACCAGCGCGACCTCGAGCGGAGGTCCGTTGTCGATGAACTGGCGCAGGTCGATCGGGCTGAAGTGGATCGCGAGCACGATCGCGTGAAGCACGATCGAAATGCCGATCGCGTTGGCGAGCAGGCGTCCGTTGCGCGGCGCGACCAGCGCTTCGGGGGGGATGCGGGCCGGCGGCAGCGCACCGGCGGGCTTGAGTCGCGCGGTCTTGCGGGCCGGCGTCCGTGCGACCGGGGTTGTATCGCTGCCGACGTGATCAGGTTGCGCGACCTCCTGCGGTGTGGGCTGCGAATCGAGCTCGCGCGCCGGATCGTCCGCTGGTGCTGCCAGCGGTAAGGCGCTCTGCTTGGCCGGCGCCTTGGCGCGGGCTCGAGGCGCCGTCCCGCCGACCTTCACGGGCGCTTTGGAGGGCCCCTTCGGGGCGGCGGCGACCACCTTCACGCGACGCGCTGGCGCGGGACGCGCGACGGCCACCGCGTCGGCGGGTCGATCGGCGTTGGAGCTCTTGCGCGGCAAGTTCGCGGCGGGGCGGGGAGCGGTGGCACGCATTGTATGCCGTTGGCATGGCGCCGTCACACCCCCTGTCGCTTCCGGACGCGCGTCCGGCAGGCGGGATCAGGCCGGCCCCGCGTAGCGACACTCGAGCGTCGCAGCGAGCAGATCGATGCGCCCGATCGCGACTCGCACCGCCGTGTCCGGAGCGGTGGAACCGGGGAGGTCCGCCAATCGCATCACGATCGGCAGATGGGCGAAGCGGACCAGGTTGTCGCGAATGACGTGTGCCGTCGTCTCGGTCATCTTTTCCTGCAGCAGCCAGCGCAGGCACCAGTAGTGCTCCATCCGTTCCTGGAATTCGGCGTACTGCGAGTAGGTCGCCTCGAAGTCGGCGAGCGCGGCGAAGAGCTCGGCGTCGTTGTCGGCGTAGACCGGCTTGTCGCCTCGCACCGCGGCCATGAGCTGTCGCTGATTGACCAGATCGCTGTAGCGGCGCAGCGGCGAGCTCGCCCACAGGTAATGGCTGAGGCCCAAGCCCTGGTGCTCGCCGGGCCGCGTGCTCATCTTGACCTTGCCACCCGACTGCACCCGATAAAGCCCCGACATGCGCGCGTCGGCGAGCATCCGCCCCCAGGTGCTGTTGACGTGGATCATCAGCTCCGCGATCAGCTTGTCGAGCGGACTGCCGCGCGGACGCGGGACGATGCTCACGCGACCGTCGGGCTGGGCGTCCCAGTCGACCACGAAGTTGTAGTCGATGCGATTGATGTCGTTCTTGCCGCGCGCATCGGCGAGGTGCCGAGCGAGTTGCCACAGCCGGCGCAGCTCCGCGGTCCACGGCGGTTCGTCGAGCGACGCGGCGGCCGCGAAGCGCTCATCGATGGCGTCGAGGCGAAGGTTCGCTTCGATCTCGAGGCGTTCCAGACGCGTAGAGGCAGACACGGGCACGCCGGCCGGGGTCGTCTCGACGTACAGCGACAGTGCCGGCCGTGTCGTCCCGGCCGCGAGCGTGAACGACTCGATCAGCGGGTCGGGCAGCATCGTGATCTTGCGCCCCGGCATGTACACCGTCGACAGGCGCGCTCGCGCGACGGCGTCGAGCGGCGAGCCGCGCGTCACCGCGAGCGCCGGACATGCAATGTGGATGCCGATCTCGATATTGCCGCCGGCGAGCTCACGCACCGAGAAGGCATCGTCGATCTCGGTGGTGGATGCGTCGTCGATGGAAAACGCGCGTACGGCAGCAAGCGGCAACTCCGGCGAAGGCGGCACCTCGATGTCGGCGGGAAATGCAATGCCACGCGGAAACGCCTGGGCGAGAAAGCCGTTGAAGTGGTAGTCGTGCGTGGAAGTGATCGCGCCACAGGATGCGAGGAGCGCGACGATGCTCGTGCGCGACGCCTCGGCGGCCGCGTTCACGGCCTTCCACTCGAGCGCATTCTTGTCGGGTTGGTAGAGCAGCATCGGCAACCGGCTCCGGATCGCCTCCGGCAGCTCGCCTGCGCGCAGCGCTCGAACCCATTCCTCGATCTGCGTGGCCTCGCGCTTCTTGCGTTCGACCGACGCGAGCGCGGCCTTGAGCGCATCGGCGGGCGCCTTCCGATAGCGCCCCTTGCCGCGCTTGTAGAAGTGCATCGGCGAGGCATGCAGGAGCAACGCAACCGCGGCCGACTCCGCCGCCGCCGGCCGGCCACCGTAGTACTCCTGCGCGAGATCGTCGAACCCGAACTCGCCCTCGCCGCTCGCTTCCCACAGGAAATCCGGATCGAGCTCGCGTGTCAGCGCGTGCGCCTGCGCCATCGCTTCGGCTGCGCTGGGCGTCGCGAAGCGCATCAGCACGTTCGCTGCTTTCACCTTGATGCGCTTGCCGGACACCGCCTCGACCTGCAGCGACGTGTCTTGATCGGCGAGAACCGTGCCGGCCTTGACCTGGCCGTCGTCCTCGAACAGGACATTCATAGGGGTTTGATTGGCGCTCGCGAACGCGCCGGTGCGGTGGTTGCCATGCGCGCCGCGCACCCCGGGGTGTCGCTCGCGCACCGCAGGATTATATCGGCGCGATGCCGGACACCCGCTTCGCTTCTAACACGCCGCTGCAGCCGATCGAACGCGATCGTTGTCCAAAGGCGTGGTGTGACAGCACGATGCCGCGTCCACTCACTCGCGCGCCGGCTCCGGCTGGGCTTGGGCGGCACGTTATGATGTGTGCAAGTCGCAGCGTGGCGTAAACCTGCGGCACTATCCTCGAGGCAAGGGCGATGGACGAAGCGATGGAACGCGAATCGGTTCCCGAGACGTCGAATCCGATCGGGTTCGACGGCATCGAGTTCATCGAGTTCGCGACCTCCCGCCCGCAGGCGTTGGGCAGCCTGCTGGAGATGATGGGCTTCCGGCCGGTCGCGCGCCATCGTTCGCGCGAAGTCGAGCTCTACCGGCAGGGCACGATGAACATAATCGTCAACGCCCAGCCGGCCGATGTGCCGCGCATCGTCGAACCGGTCGAGCGGCCGGTGATCAGCGCGTTTGCGATCCGCGTGCGCGACGCCGACTACGCGTTCCGTCGCGCGCTCGACCTGGGCGCCTGGGAGATCCCGGTGAGAGCACGCGCCATGGAGCTCAACATCCCGGCGATCCACGGCGTCGGCGAGAGCCTCGTGTACTTCGTCGATCGCTGCGACGAATTCTCGATCTACGACATCGATTTCCGGCCCATCCCCACGGTCGATCCGCATCCTTCGGCGGTCGCCGGACTGCATTTGTTCGGGATCGTCCAGTACATCGGAGTCGACCGCACCGCGGACTGGGTCGAGTTCTATTCGCGCATCTTCGGATTCACGCCGCTATCCGACCAGGTCCGTTTCGGCATCATGCCCAAGGGTTTGCTGCTCCAGAGCCCGTGCCGCAATTTCTATCTGCAGCTCATCGAACCCGAGGCTGGTGCCGGCGACATCCCGCTCGAGGAGCACCTGCATCGCGTGGGCCTGGGAACGCCCGACGTGCGCGATGCCGTGGCGCAACTGGAGAAGCGCGGCATCGAATTCGTGGCTTCGCAAGCCGTGCACGCCAACGATCGCGGCGCGCTCACCAAGCCCTACCTTGGCGGCGTGATGTTCGAGCTCGTGCACAGCGACTCTGCGCCCAAGCGCTAATGGCGATGAACTTCGCCGATTTCGGCATGGACACGGCGAGCCTCGCCGGGACGCTCGAGTGCAAGCTCGCGGCGATCCGCGGTGCCGGGTTCGGCCAGGTGATGCTCGCCGCGAACGACATCGTCGGCCATCCTGCGAGCGCCGCAGGTGGAAATCGCGCGGTACGCGAAAGCGGCTTGCGGGTCACCGGATTCGAAGCGTTACGCGATTTCGAGGGCTTGGGCGGCAAGCTGCACGCCTACAAGGTTGCCGTCGCCAAGTCGATGCTCGAGCTGTGTCACGGTGTCGGATGCGACCTGCTGCTGGTCGAGGCGACCACGTTGAAGCATGCGCACGCCGATCCGGAGCGCGTCGCGAGCGATCTGCGCAAGCTCGCGATGCTCGCCATTCCGCTCGGCATCCGCATCGCGTTCAAGCCGCGCGAGGGCAGCCGCACGGCGCACGATCTCGCCAGCGCGTCGGATATCGTGTTCCGGGCGGCGTGTCCCAACCTCGGGCTCGCGCTCGACGCCTTCGATGCGCTGGTCGCGCAAACCCCGCACGACGATATCGAAGCGTTGGCGCCGCAGCAGATCTTCGTGGTGCAACTCTCCGATTTCATGTGGCACGAGATCCGCTCGCCCGCCGAGCACGCATCGACCGCGACCCACTTTCGCGTCTTTCCCGGCGAGGGCGCGCACAGCGACGAGCTGGCTGCCCTGGTCCGCAGGCTGGACAAGATCGGGTACGCGGGGGACTTCAGCTTCGACGTCTACAACCACGACTACCTGCAGATGCCGGCGGAGAGCGTCGCCGATCGCGCGCGCGCAGCCGCGGAATGGCTGGGCGAGACCGTCCTGCGCCGCGCTTTGCCGGTCCCCAACCTGGAGCGCCTGGCGCAATCGCGATGAGCAACCCGATGAACATGCCTTACCGGCCGCTCGGCACGAGCGGCGTGTCCGTATCGATTCTTTGCTTGGGCACGATGACCTTCGGCGACAGCACCGACGCGAAGACCGCCAACGAGATGGTGGCCCACGCGTTCGACGCGGGCGTGAACTTCATCGACACGGCCGATCCTTACGCCGGCGGTGCCTCGGAGCCTATCGTCGGCGCGGCCGTCAGGGCCCGGCGCGACCGCTGGATCGTCGCCACCAAGGTCGGCAACGTGCTTCCCTTCCTCGACAAGGCCCCGCACACCGGCGGACTGTCGCGACGCTGGGTCATCCGCGCGTGCGACCTGAGCCTCGCGCGGCTTGGACTCGATTACGTCGACATCTATTACCTGCACAAGGACGATCCCTCGACGCCCATCGCCGAGACCGTCGGCGCCATCGGCGATCTCATGCGCGCCGGAAAGATCCGCTACTTCGGCCTATCGAACTATCGCGGCTGGCGCATCGCGGAAGTGATGCGCTGTTGCGAGAAGCTCGGCGTGCCACCGCCGGTGGTAAGCCAGCCGTACTACAACCTGCTGAACCGCACACCGGAAGTGGAGATCCTGCCGGCCTGCGATCACTACGGCCTCGGCGTGGTTCCGTACTCACCGATCGCAAGGGGCGTGCTGACCGGCAAGTACGCTCAGGGTGAAGTGCCCGCCGATTCGCGCGGTGCGCGCAAGGACAAGCGCTTCATGGAGACCGAGTTCCGCGCCGAGTCCTTCGCGATCGCGCAAAAGCTCAAGGAGCACGCGCAGCGCACCGGACGCACGCCCATCCAGTTCGCGCTCGCCTGGCTATGGGCGAATCGCATCGTGAACTCGGTGATCGCCGGACCGCGTACGTTCGATCAATGGGCGCAGTACGTGAAGGCGATCGGGACACCGTGGAGCAGCGAGGACGAAGCGCTGGTCGACTCACTGGTAACGCCCGGCCATACGTCGACGCCGGGGTACAACGATCCGGCGTATCCGTTTTTCGGGCGAAGGATCTGACGAAAACGTCCCTCGTTGTTGGTTGTTGGTTGTTGGACTGCGCCTACGCGCACGTGTGCGGACCAGGCAGCACCGTGGTCATCACGATCGACGATCCGAGGTATGCGTGGCGCGGCGTTCACCTTGCCCACGCTGACCACCACTAACCGCCAACCAACGACGCCTGCCTTCGTCGCTCACTGCCCCAACGCCCGAATCACCTCGTCGGTGATATCCACGCTGCGACCGACGAACAGTGCATCCTGCAGGATCAGGTCGTAGTGCTTCTCCTGCGCGATGCGCGTGATCACCCGGTCGAGCATCTCCTTGAGCTTGTCGAGCTCTTCGAATTGCCGCGCCCGCAGGTCCTCGGCGAACTTGGCACGCATGCGTTCGATCTCGCGACCGCGCAGCTCGAGTTCGCGCGCACGCGTCGCACGCTCGTCATCGGAAAGCCGAGCCTTGTCCCGGTCGTAGCCACTCACCGCATCGCGCAGGTCGCGTTCCCGCGCGGCGATGTCCCTGTCGCGCGGCTCGAACTCCTTCTGGATCTTGTCGTGCGCGGCCTTCGCCGCCGGCGACTGCGCGAGCACCCGCTCGACATGGATGACGCCGATCTTGTACTCCTGGGCGTGCAGCGGGCCGCAAACGAGCAGCGCGGCCACCGCGATGGCTGGCGGCCATCCCCGCCAGGCTGACGGTCCCCTCATTCGTTGGCCACGCCGTGGGGCACGTGACCGGCCGCGACGTGTTGCGCAGCCGAATGCACGTGTCGGGTCTGGTCGTCGAAGTAGAAGTCGGGCTCGAACTCGCGCAGGAACGGGCCTTTTTCCATGCCGCCGAGGAACATCGCCTCGTCGACGTGGATGTTCCAGTCCATCAGCGTTCGGATCGCGCGCTCGTGCGCGGGCGCGCTGCGTGCGGTGACCAGCGCGGTGCGCAGCTTGATCGGCACCTTGTCCAGATCGTCGGCTTGCTGCAGACGATGCAACGCCTCGAGCAGCGGCTTGAACGGGCCCGGCGCAAGCGGACGAGTCGCGTGCGCGGCCTCGTGCGTCTGGAATGCATCGAGCCCGCCCGAGCGGAACACGCGTTCGGCCTCGTCGACAAACAGAACCGCATCGCCGTCGAACGCGATACGGACTTCATCGGGATGGTGGTCGTCGAGGGCCGTGCGCGTGTAAACGGTCGCCGCCGGAAAGCCCGCCTCCAGAGCCGCTCGCACGTCCCCTGCGTTCGCCGAGAGGAACAAGTTCGCGTTGAGCGGTCGCAGGTAGGCGAACGGAGCGCGGCCGCGCGTAAACACCGCGCGCTCGATCGCAAGCGAGGCTGCACGCACCGAGCGGAACACGCGCAAGCCCGACACGGGGTCATTGCGCGACAGGATCACGACTTCCACGCGCCGCACGCCGTCCGCGTTGAACGCCTGCAGCTTGCGCACCAGCGGCAACGCAACGCCCGGCTGGGCGGGAACGTCGAGCCGCTCGAGCTGCAGCTGCATGTACGCCCGATCGTCCTTTGGATCGAAGATCGCGTTCTCGCTCTCGAAGTCGAAAAGGGCCCGCGAGCTGATCGCGACCACGAGGCGATAGGGCGAGACGGGGGTTGCCATGCGGCAATACTAGCAAGCCGCGGGCAGGCGGGGTGCACGCTACGGCATCACGCAGAACACCGGCCCTTCGACCACCCACCCCGCCGCGCGCATCGGCTCGATCAGTGTCGGATCCACGACGTAGCGATGCCGAGTCTGCGTCACCACGGCGCCGGGCCACCACAGACGTGTCACGACGCTGTAACCCTGCGGGCACGCCCCGTTGGTCAGCAATCCGGCGCGAAAGGCGATGCCTTCGTCGATCCAGTGCGGATCGAGCCGGACGGTGGCACATTCGTGCG
>DATKLH010000480.1:0-10222 GCA_035542515.1 Casimicrobiaceae bacterium | reverse complement strand
GAGTGACGAAGGTGGCGTTGTTCTGCTCCGCGAGGTCGATGAACGCCGCGATGCTGGTGCCCGTACCGCGGAAGGCTTCGAGCACCTGTTCGTTGTAGTACGGCGTACTCCCCGAACGAGAGAAGCGCGACAACGGCGTGGGCACGGGCGAGAACGTGTTCGTCTCGTGCTTGAACATCGCAATCACCACGTGCATGTGCGCGCGCCTGTCCGATTCGCGTTGCAGGGCTCCTCTGACAGGAGCGATGCGATTGTCACCATCCGCCGCGTTTTGCGAGCCGGGTCAGTGCTTGTGCCGCTCGCCGGCATGCGGCTCCTTGCGCTCGATGCCCAGCTCATCGCGCGTGCGCGTGCACAGGTTGAGTATCAAGGTTGCATAGGTCCTGGCGCCCTGCACCATGTCGTCGATGGATGCATGCTCGCCGACATCCGGGTTCCAGTCGCTTTGCGCCTTGCCGTAATGCCGGCCGTCGGACAGCGTGCGCGTCTTGCCCGTAGGCCCGTAATTGAGCGCCGGAATGCCGTGCCCGACCAGCTCGCACGCATCCGACGCGAACGACACCGCGGTGATATCCGGCGGGCTGCCGGCGACTTCCTGGTGCGCCTGCAACACCTCCTGGTAGATGCGCTGCTCCGGCGAACACTCCGAGCCCCATTGGTTCATGAAGATGTTCATGTCCAGGTGAAGGCTCGCGAAATCGGGATCGTTGCGTTGCAATTGGGCGACCGCCTCCTCCATCTCGCGCTGCACGATCAGCGGGCTCTGGCCTGGCATCAGGCGCGTGTCGACGTAGAGCGTGCAGTAAACGGGAACGCGGCTGCAACGGTGCGGCCACCCGCCTTCGATCGCGGATAGCGTCACCTTCGACGTCATGCCCTGATAGGTGTTGCGTCGCTCGAACTCGTCGCCCCACGCCTGCAGATGGTTGGCGAGCTTGATCATGTTGTTGATCGTATTGTTGCGCACCTGACCGAATACGGTGTGACGCGGATTGCCGACCAGCGTGATGCGCGTCCAGACGTAGCCGCCGTGCGCCTGCATCAGGCTCAGGCCCGTCGGCTCGCCGACGACCGCGAAATCGGCGACCGCACCATGCGTGATGGCGTACCAGGTGCCACAGCCGCCGCCGCGGTACAGGCGCCCCTGGCGGTCGGCGACCTGCGATTTCTCGATCTCGCCGCCCACGCACGCGAGCAGGATGTCACCCTTCAACGGCACGCCGCTGCGCTTCACCACTTCGGCCGCATGAAGGAACGCCGCGAGCCCGCCCTTCATGTTGTAGATGCCGAGCCCGTAGATCCACCCGTCCTCGACGATCGCGTGCGGCTTGTAGCCGGGGCGATCAGGCAGGTAATCCTCGTTGCCGATGTACGAGGTGTCCATGTGCCCGTTGAACATCAGGCACGGACCGCTTCCGTCGCCCTTGATGACGCCGATCGCGTTGCGCCGTCCCTCGTCGAATTCCTGCGGGATGTTCTTGATGCCATTCTGCTTGTAGCGGCCGAGGATGTAGTCCGCGCACTCCGCCTCGTAGCCGGTCGGGCTCGAGATGTTCACCAGATCGCAGGCGATGCGCACGATCTCGTCGCGGTCGATGCTCCCGAGCACTTCCTTCTTCCACTGCTCGAGCGAGCCGTTATCTGCCATGTCGATTTACCTCCGGGTTGAGTCGATGATGAACACCGTGGCGCGCTTCATCGCTCCATCAGGCGCGGAAGCCAGAGTGCGAGGTTCGGCGCGGCGATCATGATCGTTAGCACGATGAGATCGCAGATGATGAAGGGCGTTGCCGCACGGTAGACGTCGAACATGCTGACGTCGGGAGGTGCGGCGCCTTTCATCACGAACAGGTTGAGCCCGAACGGCGGCGTGAGCGTCGCGATCTCCATGGTGATCAGGACCAGCACGCCGAACCACAACGGGTTGAGGCCCAGCGTCTGCACCACGGGCATCATCAGGGGGATCGTGAGCATCATGATCGCGAGCTGCTCCATGAAGCAGCCGAGCAACAGGAGGATGCCCACCATCGCGAGCACGACGGCCATCGGCGACAGCCCCAGACCGATCACGTACTGGACCAGTCCAGGGCCACCGCCGGTGTAGGCAAGGAGCTGGCTGAAACCGGTCGCGCAGGCGATCACCCAGAAGATCATCACCGTGACCTTCATCGTGGCGAGCAGCGCGCGCATGAATCCCTTCCACGTGAGCTCGCGATAAGCAATGCCGAGCACGAGTGTTCCGAGTGCTCCAAGCGCGGCGGACTCGGTGGGCGTCGCGATGCCGAGGAGGATCAGGCCGATCACCAGGAACACGATGATCGACAGCGGCGCGATGTTGATCGCGAAGCTCTTGACCTTTTCGGACAAAGTGGCCTGCTTCACCGTATACGAGGGCGCGAGTGCAGGGTTGAGCCAGCATGCGCCAACGACGTAGAAGAGATAGAAAAGCGCCATCAGCAGGCCGGGGATGATGCCGGCGATCAGGATGCCCGCGACGGAGATGCCAGCGAGGCTGCCGAGAAGAACGCCGATCGAGCTCGGCGGGATCATGATGGCGAGCGCGCCCGAGCCCATGATCGGCCCCATGCTCATCGTCTTGCTGTAGCCGCGTCGCTGCATCTCGGGCACCAGCGTCGAGCCGAGCATCGCTGTGTTGGCCATGCCGGATCCGGTGAGGCTTGCGAACAGCGTCCCCGCCACGACCGACAGCACGCTCAGGCGCCCGGGCAGGCGCCCGATCCAGAGTTCCAGCGCATCCATCGAGCGCCGCGCGAGACCCGAGTGGAACATGATCTCGCCCATGAAGATGAACAGCGGGACCGGCGCGAAGACGAATCCCGAGACGCTGTCGTACATGCTGAGGACGAGCTGCGGAAGGGCTCGCATGCCGCCCATGAACGCCAGGAACCCGACGATGTTCAGCAGCAGGAATGCAAACGCGACCGGCAGCCCGAGCGAGAGCAGCACGAGCAGCGTGCCCATCAGGATGACAAGACTCTGCAGCCAGTCCATCACGCCGCCGCGTACGCGAAGCCGCGCAGGTCACACACGCGGCGCCTCGACGCTGATCGGCACGTCCACCAGCCGCCGCAGCACCCGGCGGATGTAGCCGATCCGCTCGACGCAGAGGAGCACCGTGCCGATGAAGATCGGCGCGAGAACCACATAGCGCGGGACCTCGACGATGCCCACGACCGACACCTTGCGAACATAGGAATCCCACACCGCGTATCCCGACGTTACGGCGAGGATGATGCACACCACGAGCACGAGTGCGGCGTCGAAAAGCGTGAGCCAGCGGCGCACCTTCGCCCCGGCATGCGTGATCAGGATGTCGACACGCGTATGCCCGTCGTGCGACATGACGTACGCGCCGCCGAGGAACGTGAGCGCGGCAAGCAGGTAGCCGGTGACGTCGTTGACCCACAGCAACGTGCTGTTGAAGATGTACCGCACGACCACGTCGTAGGAGATCGCGAAGGTGAGGAACGGCGTGACAGCGCAGAGCAGCAGGACGAACGCACCGGCCACGCCACGGGGCAGCCGGTGCGATTCGATACGCTCGGCGAGCTCATCCTGCGAAGGCGACGACGTGCTGTCGCGTTCGGCTTCGCCGGGTCGCGCGGCCCTGGATGCCTCGCTCAACGTCGCCTCGCGCGCTACTGCGGGCGCGTCATGAGCTTGCGAAGCTGCGGACCGTACTCGGGCGCCTTCTGCTGGACCTCGTTCCAGCCCTCTTCGTAGGCCATGTCGAGATAGCGCTTGGAATCGGGCAGCTTGACCACCTGCAGGCCGGCCGCCACCACCGTCGCGCGTTCCTTCGCCGCCTCCTGCTGGATCGCCGTCGCACTGTCACGCTCGACGTCGAGCATGACGTCCTTCAGCAGCTTCTGCGTGTCCGGAGGGAGCTTGTTCCATGCGGCCTGGTTCAGCAGGATGCACTGGTCGTTGGAATAGAACTGCGGCTCGATGATGTACTTCAGGAACTTCTGGAAGCCGTAGCGCGACAAGTCCACGCCGCCGAAGCCCACGCCGTTCACCAGGCCGCGCTCGAGCGCAGCGTGAATCTCGCTATGCGGCATGGTCACCGGGACCATGCCGAGCTTGAGCGCGAACGCCTTGTACAACGGCGCGACGCGCACCTTCATGCCCTTGAAGTCTTCCATCTTCTCCACCTTGGGAATGGTGTAGAAGTTGAAGTGCACCCCGGGCGTGTTGAAGCGCCCCAGATATTCGACGTTGCCCTTCTGCGCCATGATCTTTTGGAACAGCTCGTAGGTACCGTTCGCACGCTCCTCCGCGGGCGTGAGCTGCGAGAGCTTCAGCGCGTCGCCTTCGGGCACCACCGACGAGAAATACGATCCGACGCCGCTCGCGACATCGACCACGCCGCTGCGCACGGCGTCGAAGAGCTGGAAGGCCGGAATCGCCTCCGGTCCGCCGACATAGTTGAGCTTGATCTTGCCTTTGCCGCGCTCGTTGACCCGGTCGACGAACATGAAGAACCCGGTCTCCCAGATGGAGTTGCGCGGGAAGCTCGACGCGACCTTGAGCTCGACGACCTGCGCCCACGCCACGGCCGGCATCGACGCGACGAGCGTGACTGCAAGCACACGATGCAACCACGAAGAACGTTTCTTCACGGCACACTCCTCGTCAGAACAGTCCGGCAGTCGGATGGCTCGGCTGCCGTCGATCGGTCACGCCAACGCGACCGTCCCTTCACTCAACTGCCAGATCAGACTCTCGCAACCCGGTTCGCGCCACGGACATCCGCTGTCTCCATCGGATCGCACGGTACTTCGGCCCGATGGAAGCGACCACGACCGCCTCGAGGCACCTCGGCGCGGGTCGTGCGGCGAAGGCAACGACTGCGCGTGAAATCCGAGCGCTGTCGCCTTGCGTGCGCAACCTGCGAATCGCGCTCACAGCGAACGACCCGGTCTTCATGCCTCTTCCGCGGCGATCACGTTGACCAGCGTGCCAAGTCGCTCGATCGTCGCCTCGATTCGATCACCCGGCTTGAGCCACACCTGGTGCTCGCTTCCGGCAATCACGCCGGAAGGGCTGCCCGAGGTGATCACATCGCCCGGCTCGAGCGTGATCTGCGACCACCACGCGATCAGCTCGCGGATGCCATAGACCATCTGGCTCGTGTTCGCGTTCTGGCGCAGCTCGCCGTTGAGGCGAAGCTGCATCTGCAGGTGCTCGGGATCGGGCACTTCGTCGCGGGTGGTGAGCCACGGCCCCAGCGGGCACGAAGTGTCGAAGCTCTTGCCGAGCAGGATGACCTTGTTCGCGTGCTCGCGCGCCTGGATGTCGCGCGCCGAGATGTCGTTGAAGACGCAGTAGCCGGCAACGAACTCGAGTGCCACTTCCTTCGATACGTTCTTCGCCCGCTTGCCGATGATGGTGGCGATTTCGAGCTCGTAGTCGAGCTGCTTGGTGAAACGCGGGATGACGACTTCGCTGTCGGTGCCCACCGTCGATGAGGGCGCCTGCAGGAAACCGGTCGGATGCTTGTAGTGGAACGAGCCCCAGTTCTGCGCTTTCCACTCCTCGGACTTGAACTTGGTGGCGACCTCGGCCTTGTGCGAGCTGAAGTTGACCGACGTGTGGATGATCTTGCCCGGTCGCGGTACTGCGGGCAAAAACCGCAAGCGATCGCGTTTCCACGCCAGCGGCGCGCCGTCGCGCGACGAGGCGGTGCGTTCGCGTTCCGCATACTGCTGCGCAGTACGCGCCGCGGCCAACGCGGATTCGCCAGCCGCGAGGAACGCCAGCATGTCGCCTGGAAGCGCTTGCGATGCACCACCGAGAGCCGCGTGCGCAGCCTCGAGGTCGACAACCGTGTCGTCGGAGATCACCGCGCCCAGAAAGCGCTTGACCGGCGACGCATCGCGCACCTCACACGTCACCAGTTTCACGAGCGTCCCTCCGTGCGGCTTGAGTGATCGGGATGGCTCGCGCACTGTTCCGGAGCGATCGTTTCGCTCCGACACCGCGCGAGGACCGTTGAGACTTCGGTGCGCAAAATCTAAGCTGGCGGTATTCGAATGTCAATCGGATTTTCGAAAATCACGCCTAGCCTCCCAGGATCGCCGGATCGGCCTCGAGCAGCAGCCGTGTGGACATGGTGATGTGCTTGTTCATGAGATACGCGGCCGCGTCGGCGTCGCGCTCGAGTGCCGCCTCCATCAGCTCGCGATGCTCGCGCATGAAGTCACGATCGTCCTTCGCGTACTTGATCGACAGCCGGCGATAGCGGTCCCATTGGTCGTAGAGGATCGAGCGGAAGCGCAGCAGCCATTCGGAGCCGCACCCCGACACCAGCGCCGCGTGGAAGGCGCGATGGCGCAGCTCCCACTCGGGATCCATGCTGCCGTTGCGATAGGGACGCGACCGGCGCGTCAGCGCGTGGTAGGCGGCGAGCACGCGCGCCTCCCAGTGCTCGTCGGCATTGCGAATGCCCAGCACCAGCGCCTTGACCTCGAGCTCCTTGCGCATGAACGTGATGTCGAGCAGCTTCTGCCTCGACACCGGCGCCACGTGGAAACCGCGATGGTCCTCGAGAACCACCAGCCCATCGGAGGCGAGGCGCATCAGCGCTTCGCGCAGCGGGCTGGTGCCCACCCCGTAACGCGTGCGCAGATCGGCGAAGCGCAGGCGCGCGCCGGGCTTGAGGCGGCACTCGAGGATGTCGTGGTGCAAGCGCTCGAAGACGTCGCTTGCAAGCGTTCGACTGCTCGATTCCTCCGCCGCCTGCTCCCCGGGGATGTACCGTTCGTGTGCAGTGTCCATTGGCGCCTGACGGATCGCGATCGGGCCCATGATAGCGGAGCAACCGGATTTTCGAAAATCGGGGCCCCTCGCCATCACCGATCCACCAAGTCAATCGTCGACGCGGCGTGCCGCAAGCGCATCGGCGAAGGCCAGGCACTCGCGCGCAAGGCGCTCCTTGCTTGCGCCCTCGCGCATCACCGTCGGTACCGCGATGACGCGTGCGCCAGCCGCGTCCAACCGGGCAACGTGAGCGTCCGAGGTGTCGACCACATAGCCATCGATGAGCCCGGCATAACGGCGCGCCGCCTCGAGCGCGTCAACGGGTCGCGCGAGCTCGCGCAGCATCTTCGCGGTGGGTCCCTTGATCGCCGCTCCTCCGACGATCGGCGACACCGCGATGCGCGGAGCGGCGCAGCTCGCCAGTGCGTGGCGCAGCGCCGGCATGGCCAGCATCGGCTCGATACTGAGCATCGGATTGGACGGACAGATGATCACTGCGCGCAGGTTCGCGTCGCGGAGCAGCGCGAGCGCCTCGGGGCGAGGCTGCGCCTGCGTCGCGCCGTGATAGGCGATGTCCTCGACGACCGGTTCGCATCGTTGCGCGACGAAATATTCCTGGAAAGCGAGCCAGCCATCGCTCGTTCGTACGTGCGTGCGCAGGCGATCGTCGCTCGCAGGCCATATCGTGGCGCGGACTCCGAGTCGGCGGCAGATCGCAGCCGTGATCGACGCCAACGGTTCGCCATCGCGCAAGCGTCGGCTGCGCTCGACGTGCATGGCGAGGTCGGCGTCGCCGAGTTGAAACCACGTCGGACCGCCAAGCGCGGCCAGAGCGGCCATGAAGTTCCAGCTCTCGTCGCGTCGTCCCCAGCCACGCTGCGGATCGGCGAGATCCGCGAGCGTGTACACCAGCGTGTCGATGTCGGGACAAATGGCAAGACCGAGATGCTCGAAGTCGTCCCCGATGTTGGCGAGGACGTGCAGTGCCTCCGGAGCGATGACTTGCGCAAGCCCGAGAACGAGCTTCGCCCCTCCGACACCGCCGGACAGCGCGAGCACCGGGCGATCGTTTGGACCTGTCGACCCGCTCACCGAAACAGATCCTCATCGGCGGGACGAACCAGGTCGCGGGCACTGCGCGATGCCTGCGACCATGCAAGGCCCTGCACCAGGATCACCGGCCATCCCTCGTCCGCCTGCCCCATCAGCAGTGACGCCGCAGCGGCGAGTTCGTCCGCCAACGCGACCACGGTCGCGCGCAATGTGCGTCCGTAGCGGTCGGAGGTGCCGCGCAGGTCTACGAGCGATGGTAGTCCCGCGGCACCCAACGCGACCCCGACGGTGCCGAGTCGCCACGGCCGGCCGAAGCTGTCGTTGATCACCACTGCGATCCGCACGCCGAATTGCTGCTGCAACGCATCGCGCAGTCGTTGCGCGCTCGCGTCGGGATCCACCGGCAAACGCAGGACGCGATCTGCCCCATGCGGACCGACATTCGATTGATCGACGCCGGCATTCGCCATCACAAAGCCCAGACGATGCTCGACGATGAGCACGTCGTGCACGGCGCGAACCACGCGTGCCGATTCGCCGAGTACGACTTCCACCAGGCGCGCATCCTTCCCGGTCACTTTCGCAAGCTCGATCGCGCGCGTCGACGGCACCACCTGTCCGAGGTCGACGTAGCGATCCTCGGCCTTGGAGACGATCTTTTGCGCGACCACGAAAACGTCGCCGTCGCGTGGATGCACCCCGCCGGCGCGCACTGCGCGAGCGATCAACGCTGCGAGATCGTCGCCGGCCCGAACTTCCGGGAAATCGGCGATGGCGGTCAGCCTCAGCTCTCGCAGCGTCGCAGCCACTGTGCGGTTGTCACGGCGACAAAGCGCGCAACCTCGGCAGCACCTGCGCCGCATACAGCGTGAGGAAGCGCTCCTGGTCGGGGCCCGGCGCATGGAACACGAGGTGATCGAAGCCGAGATCGATGTACGCGCGTATGCGCTCGACATGCTCGTCCGGATCGGTCGAGACGATGAAGCGTCGCGCCGCGCGCTCGACCGGCAGTGCCTCTGCGAGCCGCTCCATCTCGAGTGGATCCTCCACCGAAGTCTTCGCCTCTGCGGAGAGCGCGAGCGCCGCCCAATGCCGCGTCGCCTCGAGCGCCACGCCTGCATCCGTGTCGAACGAGACCTTCACCTCGATCGTGCGCGAAAAGGTGCCGGTCTCGCGTTTGGCGTCGGCTCTCCCGGCAGCGACGCCGGGAAGGAGCTGCTCGGTATAGAGCTGAAGCGGCTTGCCGCTGGTGCAGATGAATCCGTCGCCGGCACGTCCGGCGTAGCGCGCGACCTGCGGACCGCCGGCTGCGATGTAGATCGGAACCGTCATGGCCGGCCGGTCGTAGATGGTTGCGCGTTGCGTTCGATAGTACGCGCCCTCGAAGGTCACGCGCTCTTCGCTCCACAATTGCCGGATCAGCGCCACCGCTTCACGCAATCGCGCGAAGCGCTCTTTCATCTCGGGCCACTGCAATCCGGTCGCAGGCACTTCGTTGAGCGATTCGCCGGTGCCCACGCCCAGGACGATGCGACCGGGAAACATCGCGCCGAGCGTTGCAAACGCCTGCGCGACCACCGCCGGATGGTATCGATAGGTGGGCGTCAGGACGCTGGTGCCGAGCAGGATCCGTTGCGTGCAGGCGCCGGCTGCGCCGAGCCAGACGAGCGAAGCCGGTGCATGGCCGTCGTTGTGGCGCCACGGTTGGAAGTGGTCGCTGATGAACACCGAGTCGAACCCACTGTCTTCGGCGAATCGCGTAAAGCGAAGCAGCTCGGCGGGACCGAACTGCTCGGCCGAGGCCTTGTATCCGAGCTTGAGTGCCATGCACGAAGTCAGGAGTGGGGTAGACGAGTGTGACGCATCGGTCCGCGGACATCGTGCTCGACGATGCCATCGGAACCTCTTGCGAAGCGCTATGCGGTTTGCGCGCGCTTGGGCTCGGGCAGCCCCTGGACCAGGCTCGCGCAACCGGCGGCGTGATCGGCCATCGCTTCCCGCGCGCAATCACAATACCCCACGTTGCGCTTGACGCGCAGGAACCACGCCGGCACCTCGTCGCGCGCGAAGGTCGCGAACGCAGCCTCGACGTCTTCCTGCTGCATGCCGCTCACCATGAACGCGAGCAGCACCTCGGGCAGCAGCACCTCCGCGAACTGGCGCGGCGAAAGGCCCAGCTCGACACAACGCCGACGCACATCGGCAACGAGCCGCGTCGCCTGCTCGACGACGTCATCGGTTGCGCTTGTCATGGTGCTCATGCCCGATCTCCTCGCGTCACGAGCCGGCCATAGCCGGGGGCGCCGGTCACGCGTCCGTCGCGCATCACCACACGACCGCGCACGACTGTCATCACCGGGCGACCGTGGTATTGGATGCCGGAATA
>DATKLH010000479.1:0-10615 GCA_035542515.1 Casimicrobiaceae bacterium | reverse complement strand
CCGCTTCGCGCGCATGTCGACTTCCAGCGCGGGCTCCGTGTACAACCAGGTGTTCGCCTGCACGTTCTCGACGCGCACAGCCACGCGTTGCGGATCGAGGCGCTGCGCCGCCTCGCGCATCAGTGCGATGGACATCGTCATCGGCACCGCGGGCGCGCGATCGGCGAGGTCGGGCCAGTCGTTCGGCTGCGGAATCAGGGCGTGATCGATCAGCTCCGGAAACGTATCGACCGAAAGCACCAGGCGGTCGACGCGCTCGTCGGCACGCGTGGTTGCGGGCGGCGCCTTGTCGAGCTTCGCAAGCGCCTGTGCCACCGCCTGCTGCGCATCGGCGATCTCGCGCAGGCTCGCATCGAACTGGTCGAGGACCGCGTTGTGCGCGGTGGTGGCGAGCGTTCGCGACGACTCGGGTCGCAGCGCCGGCGACGACGTCGGCTGGATGAGCGGTGCATGCTCGAGCCTGATCAGCGGCACGCCCAGCTCGAGCTTCATGGGATGCGCCTCGCGCGGTGCGGCACCCGGTTTCATCAGCCCGATGCGCGCCAGATCGAGCGATGCTCCTTCGACGAAGAGCGCCGCGCCCGCGCGGCGGAGCTGATCCATGCCTGGACGCTGTGCCACCACGAGCGGAATCGCGTGGTGCGGACGATTGAGCAGCACATCGTCGACGAACGACATCGTGCTGCCCGTGCCGAGTTGCACGAATACGCGCACGCCGTCGTCGTACATCGCGAGGATCAGTTCGCGGAAGCGCACCGGCTCGACCAGATGGCGCAGGAACAGCGCCGCGATATCGGCCGGTGCATCGGGGTAGGGGGTGCACGTGGTCGCCGACCACAGCGGCAGGTTCGCCACGTGCAGCGGGAGACGCGCGAGGTTGTCCGCGAAGCTGTCGACGTGCTTCGCAAGCGCGCTCGAATGAAACCCCGAGCGGAACGGCAGCACCTCGTAGAGGATGCGCTCGCGGCGCAGGCGCTCGAGCAGCGGCTCGACCTGCGCTTCGGGCGCGCAAACGATCGACTGGTGGATGCAGTTGTCGTGCGAGATGGCGACGTCGGGAAGTTCGCGCACGATCGATTCGAGGCGAGCGGCACCCGCACCCGCGGCGATGTAGGTCACTTCCGCGATGCGCAGCGATCCGGGCTTCAGCACGCCGAGCACCTGCTCCACCGAGACTGCGCCGAACATGCCGCAGGCGAGCATTCCGCACCACTCGCCGATGCTGTGACCGGCGACCGCGTGCGGCCGGCATCCGAGCTCGGACATCACGCGGTACATGAACATGTTGAGCCGCCCCACGCTCACACCCTGGTAGGCGAGGTCGCTGGCGCGGAGATCGGGCAGCGGGAGGTTGAAATGCGTCGCGATGTCGTCGATGCGCGGTGCAAAGGCCGCTTCCACGCCTGGGAACACGAAGGCGATCTTGCCGCCCTGCGTCAGGAGGCCGCGCGGCGAGAAATAGATGCCGTCGCGGCCGTGGCGCGGCCGACCCGATGCGATCGCCGCGCGCGCGGCGGCAAGCCGCTTGGGCGTGGGATCCAGAATCGCCGCGCGCCATTCGCCGCTTCCGCCGCTGGATCCAGCGGCGAGCGCTTCGAGCAGGGCGTCCTGCGATGGCGCTGCGATCAACAACGCGTGCTCGGCATCGGGTACCGCGCGCGAACGACCCCGTGCAACCGGAGCGGTGCGTACGTCTTCCGATTCGAGAATGACATGCGCGTTGATGCCGCCGAAGCCGAACGCGTTCACCGCCGCGCAGCGCAGCGCGACGTCCCATGGCTCGGCGCGCGTGGCGATGCGGAAACGCGTGTTGCGCAACGCGCCGTTCGGCGCATCGCAATGGAGTGTCGGGGGACGCACGCCGTGATACACCGCGAGCGCCGTCTTGATGAGGCCGGCGGCGCCTGCCGCGGGCATCGTATGGCCGATCATCGACTTCACCGAGCCGATCGGGATGCGCTCCTCTTCGGAGCGCGCCGGGCCGAAGACGCGCGCGAGTGTTTCGATCTCCGCGGCATCGCCCGCGGGCGTGCCGGTGCCGTGCGCTTCGAGCAGCCCCAGGCGCGACGGATCGATGCCGGCGTCCTGCCACGCGCGCGTCAGTGCGAGCACCTGCCCGTCGACACGCGGCGTCATGAGGCTCACATCGCGGCCGTCGCTCGCCGTGCCGCTGCCGCGGATGACGGCGTAGATGCGATCGCCGTCGGCGCGCGCGTCGGCGAGTCGCTTGAGCACGACCATGCCCAGCCCTTCGCCGATCAGCAGGCCATCGGCATGCTCGTCGAAGGGCCGGATCTGCTCGCTGCGCGACAGCGCTCCGAGCTGCGTGAACACGCTCCAGAACGCGGGATCCTGACAGAGGTGCACGCCGCCGCATAGCGCCATGTCCGCAAGGCCGCTGCCGAGCTGGCGACACGCCTGGTCGACAGCAATCAGCGTGCTCGCGCACGCGGCGTCGATCGTGTAAGCCGCACCGCCCAGGTCGAGTCGATTGGCGATGCGCGATGCGACCAGGTTGGGGACCAGCCCGATCGCCGTGTCCGGTCCGTACGTGCCGCACGCTTTCTGGAACTCGCGCTTGATCGCATCGAGCTCGGCGGCGCCGAGTGCCGGAACCAGTTGACGCAGATTGGCGAGAAGCTGCTCGGCGCCGCGCGTGACATTCACCAGGCGCAGCATCGCGGGGCCGAGGTAGTTGCCGCGTCCCAGGATCACGTTGGTGCGCCCGCGCGGGAACGCCCGCTCGGCGTAGCCGGCGTCGGACAACGCCGCCACCGCGGTCTGCAACGCCAGGAACTGCTCGGGTTCCGCGCCCTTCGCGGCAATCGGCATCACGCCGAACGCGGCGGGATCGAAGGTCGCGTAATCGTCGATGAACCCGCCGCGCCGCGCATAGAAGCGATCGGGCGCGGTGGACTTCGGGTCGTAGTAGAGCGGGTCCCAGCGCGCGGCCGGGACATCGGTGATGCAATCGACGCCGTCGCGGATGTTGCGCCAGTAGGTCGCGAGGTCCGGCGCCTTCGGGAACACGCAGGCCATCCCGACGATGGCTACGTCATGCGGGGTCACGCGGGTACCCGGTTACGAAGCGAAGATCGAGGCTGACACGGTATTCACGGGGCGCATCTTCGCACACAAGGACACGGGGAAAAGCGCGAGCGTTGGCCGAGATGAATCGTTTGCATTGCATTGACACACATTGGCGCGAACGATGCACCGGTGCGCGCGGCGGCTTCCCTGGTTCAGAAGCCGTTCAAGCGTGCTCGCTGTCGCAGCGCTCGGCTCATGCGAGCTTGGACGGATCGCCGCGCATCAGGATCACGTGCGCATCGCTCGCCGGACCGTGCAACAGCTCGTCGATGAAGCTCGCGACGCCCGCGCCCGGCTCGATGAGGCCGATCCCGCGCCGCGCGTATTCGCGTTCGAGCTCGGGCGAAACCATGCCGGTATGGCGCCACGGTCCCCAGTTGATCGACACCACGCGGGCAGCGAGCTGTCCGCGCAGCTTCACCGCGAGCCGATCGAGGAAGTCGTTGGCGGCCGCGTAGTCCGACTGGCCGCGGCTGCCGAACGTCGCGGCGATACTCGAGAAGAACACGATGAACCCGATGTCGTCGCGCACTTTCTCGGCGATGGTGAGCGCACCGTTCACCTTGGTGTGGAACACGCGCGCGAACGATTCAGCCGTCTTGTCGCGCGCGAGCTTGTCCTCGATGACGCCTGCGCCGTGAATGACTCCGTCGAGCCGGCCCTGGCGCGCATAGATATCGTCGATGACTCGTGCGAACGCATCGGAGTCGCGCACGTCGACCGCGTGATACACGACCTGCGCGCCGGCCTGCCCGAGGGTTTGCATGGTCGCGCGGATCTCGCGCGCGGCCATGATGCGAGAGCATGCGCTTTCGATCTCGGCGGGCGTCTTGAACGTGCCGCGCGCAATGAGCTTCTGGCGGACCGCGCGCTCGTCGGGCGCGTCGCGCAGGTCGGTGTCTTCGGTGGCCTCGGGCAGCGCCGTGCGGCCGACCAGCTCGAGACGGCAGCGATAGCGCCGACCCAGCTCGATCGCGACACGTGCGGTGATGCCGCGCGCGCCGCCGGTGAGCATGATGACCGACGAGGAATCGAGCGCCAGCGTGGGCGCGCTGCCGTTGCCGTTCAGGCGACTGCGCACCAGGCGCTGGCGTTGGCGCACGCCATCGTGCGAATAGCCGATTTCCGCGCCGCCATCGGCATCGAGCTCCGCGAGGAGGTGTCGCGCGAGTTGCGCGGCGTCGAGCTCGGGATGGAAGGTGGCCACGCGCACGCTGCGATCGGGCCATTCCTTGCCGAGGCTCTTGATCATGCCCGACACGCCGCCGGCCGCGGGCAACAGGAATCCGTTGATGCGCGGCAACTGCTCGGCATCGTTGGCCGCGTCCACCACGCCTGCGACGAGGATGCGCGGCGTGCCGGATTGCAACGCCTGGCGCACGCGCGTGAACAGCATCGGCACGTCCTCGGGTTTCCAGTCGCTGCGCAGCGGCGTCAGGTCGACCAACGCATCGATGCGCTCCTGCGCGGTCTCGTCCTGCGTCCACGGAACGGCGTGGCTTCCCGCGGCATTGAGCTTGTCGATGAGAGCGCCTTCGATCACTGGCGGAGCACCAACGATGCTCACGTGCCGCACAGCCAGCGCCGCCGGAATCTCGATGCGCTGCACCGCCTCGACCTCGACGACATAACGATCGACGTCCGCTGCGTGCTCGTGCGCCTTGGCCCGGTCCGAAGGCGGATCGCCATGAGCGTCCTGCGCGGTCACGTCCGCCGCGCTTGCAGCGGGCGCAGCGGATGCTTCGCCTGCGCTGGCATCGGTCGCGCCTGCGAGTCGCGGCGCGAGGGCATCGATGATGCCGCGCAGGGTCTTCACCGCGACCAGATCGTCGGGCAGTTCCTGGATGGTTCCGCTCATGCGACCGCCCAGGCGCTCGGCGACCGCGCCGAGGATCTCGACGCGCTTGATCGAGTCGATGCTCAGGTCGGCCTCGAGGTCGAGATCCAGGCCGAGCATCTCGGCCGGATAGCCGGTGCGCTCGCATACCACGGCGAACAGGACCTCCTGCAGCGATTGCGGCGTCGGTTGTGCGGGCACGCTGGACGCGGACACGGCGACGGCGGTCGATGCGGACGATACAGGCAGCTCAGCCGATGGTGCGGCCTCCACGATGCTCGCCGGGATGGCGACACCTTCGAGCGTGACGGGCGTCGCGACATCCGGCGTACCCAGGTAGCCGAGCATCACCTTGCGCTGCGCCTCGATCAGCTCGCGCATGTTGCGCATGTATTCGAGCACCACCGCTTGCTTCTCGCCAGCCGGCGCTGGATGCGCGGTGATGGCTGCTGGCGCGCGCACCACGGGCTCGGTGATCGGACGCATCGCATGTGGCGGAAGCTCGCCGTGGATCGGCCATGCTCGCTGTCCGTTGACCCACCATGCGGTAGGCGAGGGCGCAACGGCAGGCGCTTGCGCGAGATCGAACATGCGCGCATTGCGATCGCGCGACAGGCGATCGACGTCGAACTTCACGCCGCGAACGGCGAGCTGCGCGAGCGCAAGGAGCAGTTGCTCGATGCCATTGTCGCCGGCGCGATCGAGCGCCACGGCCATGTGGGGCTTGCCGTTGAGAATGCGACTCACCAGGCCGGTAAGCACGCGACCGGGGCCGACTTCGATGAACGTGCGCGCACCCGCCGCGTACATCGCCTCGATCTGCGCGGTGAAGCGCACCGGCTCGCCGATGTGGCGCGCGAGCAGCGCTCGGATCGCATCGGGGTCGCGCGGATAGGGCGCGACGGTCGTGTTCGAATAGACCGTTGCCGCGGGCGGGGCAATGGCAACCTGCCGAAGATCGTACGCGAAGGCGACGCTCGCCTCGCGCACGAGAGGGCTGTGGAAGGCGCATGCGACGTCGAGCGCGCGCACGCTGACGCCGGCGTGCTTGAGTCGCGCGCTGGCCTCCGCGATGCCAATGACCGGTCCGGAGATCACGCACTGGTCAGGAGAGTTCTCGTTCGCGACCACGACGTCGCGCAATCCTTCGATGTGACCTCGCACTGTCGCCGCGTCCGCGCCGATCGCCGCCATCGTCCCGGTGTCGCCGTGCGGCGCGCAGGCGGCAAGGATGCGCTCGCCGCGTCGCTCGCTCAGCTCGAGCAGTTCGTCGGGCGCCATCGCACCGGCGACGCAAAGCGCCGCCAGCTCGCCATAACTGTGACCGGCAAGCATGTCCGGCCGGACGCCGAGCTCGTCGAGGAGCTGCGCGAGTGCAAGTTCGGCGATACCGAGCGTGGGCTGCGCAACGCGCGTGTCGTTGATCGCGTCGCGTTGGGCGGCCTTGTCCGCGTCGCTCCACGCGGTCGGCGCGAGCATGCGATCGATCCACTTCCGGCCAAGCAGCAGATGCTGATGCAAATGCGGGAAGGCCACGAACACGTCGGCGAGCATGCCCACACGCTGCGAGCCCTGCCCGGGAAACAGGAATGCGATGCGTCCCGGCGCCGCTTCGTCGGGCTGCGCGAAGAACACGCCGGCCTTGGCGCTGCCGGTTCGCGCAATGGCGAGCTTGGCGCGCAGGTCTTCGTGATCCCGCGCCACGAGCGCGATCTGCACCGGTGCTTCACCTGTGCAGGTCGAACGCGCGAGGTCCTTGAGGGAATGGCCGGCATCGAGCAGCGCGGTGAGCTGCTCGGCACGCGTCAGCGCTTCGGCGCGATCGGTGCCGCGAAGCAGGAACAGCTCCGCCGGCCAACGCTCGACACCCACGCTCGCATGCGACGCTGTGTGCTCGACGAGCACCGCGTGGAAGTTGGTGCCGCCGAAGCCGAAGCCGCTGATGCCGGCCTTGCGCTCGCTCGCGTACCACGGGCGTGCCGACGGCGAGAACGTGAACGGGCTTGCAGCGCTCCACGCCGGATTGGGCTTGTCGACGTTGAGCGTCGGCGGCAACACGCGATGGTGCAGCGCGAGCGCACTTTTGATGAGGCCCGCGATCCCTGCAGCGCACTTGGTATGTCCGATTTGCGACTTGACCGAGCCCAGCAAGATGCTGCCGCTCGCGGCACCCGCGTCGCCGAAGAACCGATTGAGCGTTTCGAGCTCGGTGCGATCGCCAACCACCGTGCCGGTGCCATGCGCTTCGATCAGTCCGACCTCGGATGGCGTGACGCCTGCATAGCGATAGGCGCGAGCGAGCGTGCGGACCTGGCCTTCGGCGCGCGGGGCGGTGAGACCGAGGCTCTTGCCGTCGCTGGCACCGCCCACGGCCTTGATCACCGCGTAGATGCGATCGCCATCGCGCTCCGCGTCGACGAGGCGCTTCAACAGCACCGCGGCGACGCCTTCGCCGAGTGCGATGCCGTCGGCGTTCGCATCGAAGGGCCGGCACTGACCGCTCGGCGACAACGCGTGCACGCTGGCAAACGACAGGAAATCGACGATGCCGTTGTGCAGGTCGACCCCGCCGCAGAGCACCATGTTGCTGCGCCGGGAAACGAGCTCCTTGCATGCGAGCTCGACGGCTGCGAGCGATGATGCGCACGCCGCATCGACGGTGTAGTTCGCGCCGCCGAGGTCGAGGCGATTGGCGATGCGCCCGGCGATCACGTTACCGAGGATTCCGGCGAAGGAATCCTCGGTCATGCGCGGCAGCACGGCGTCGAGCTCCGCAGGCAACTCGCCCGCGTAGTGACGCCACATCGCGCGGAAACCGTAGGCACCAGCGAGATCCGTGCCGGCTTCCGCGCCGAAGATGACCGCCGTGTTCTCGCGATCGAAGTTGCGCTCGAGATAACCGGCATCGCGCAGCGCGCGCCGACTCGCTTCCAGCGCGAGCAGTTGCGCGGGCTCGATTGCAGCGAGCGACAGCGGCGGGATACCGTAGGTGAGCGGATCGAACGCGATCGCGTCGAGGAAGCCGCCCCACTTCGACGGGGTCTTCTCGCCGTTGATCGACTTGGGATCGAAGAAGGTTTCCGCGCGCCAGCGTTCGGGCGACACTTCGCGGATGCTGTTCACGCCCTGGACGATGTTCGCCCAGAACGCTTCGAGATCGGACGCGCCCGGCATGATCGCCGCCATGCCGATGATCGCGATGTCGTCACCGGTGGTTTGCGACTCCACCGCGTGCTGTCGCGCAAGTTGCGCGATGTGCGCGCTCGCGCCTTCGATCACTTCGGCGTGGATCGCTGCGATGCTGGAAACCGCGTGACGCAACGCGGCGACCTGGCCCAGCATGACCATGCCGTCGCGCCGCTGCGCGCTCTCGTCCACGGCCACGATCGTATCGCCCTCGCGCTTGAGACCTTTGGCCGCGATGCGCAGCCGTCCGAGGTTCAGCATCTCGAGGCGCTCCCAGATTTCCTTGGGCGGCAGTGCCTCGCGCTCGTAGGCTTCGCGCTGGGCGCGGAACGCGCGCACGTATTCGGTTTCGGCGCAGCGCGTCGCATGCCCCGGCGCGGTCTCGAGCAATACGGTGTGCTCGCACTCGATGGCAGCCTGCTGGAACGCGGGCAAGATCGCACCGCACCCGACCGCCTCGCGCGTGAACAGGTAAGCGGTGCCCATCAGGATGCCGACTTTCACGCCACGCTCGGCGAGCGGAGCCGCGAGCGTTGCCACCATCGCTGCGGACAGCGCGTCGTGAATGCCGCCTGCGAAGACGACCGACAGCTCGTCGGGCGCCGGATGTTGCAGCAGGCGATCGATCTGCAACTGCCACAGCACGAAGCTCGTGCGCGGTCCGACGTGGCCGCCGCATTCAGAACCTTCGAACACGAATTTCCGCGCGCCTTGCTTCAGGAATAGGTCGAGCAGGCCCGGCGATGGAACGTGCAGGAACGTCGCGATGCCGAGCTCTTCGAGCGGACGCGCCTGCGCGGGACGTCCTCCGGCGATCAGCGCGACCGGCGGCTTGACCCGCGCAACCGCGGCGATCTGTTCTTCGCGCAGCTCCGGTGGCACGAAACCGAGGATGCCGACACCCCAGGTCTTGCCCGCGAGGCGTTGCGAGGTTTCGTCCAGCAGCGCGTCGACTTCAGCGCCGCGCATCAAGGCGAGCGCGAGAAAGGGGAGGCCGCCTGCGGATGCGACTGCATCGGCGAACGCCGCGCGATCGCTCACGCGCGTCATCGGCCCCTGGAAGATCGGATAGCGCGTGTGCAGCGACTCGGCGAGCGGCGAAGCGGCGCACAGCACATCCTGCTCGGCGGCTTGCGCGATCTGCGTGGCGATAGCGGCCTCGATGCCGCGCACGATGCCGCCCACGGTGCGGAAACGTTCGGCGAGAGGGCGTGCGAAGCTCGCATCCTGTCCCGCCGGGAGCAGTTGCGCGCGCAGATCGATGCCCAGCGGAAGGGCGTCGTCGCCACGCGCGATGGCATCGATGGACAGATCCGGTCGCGAGTAGACGCGATGACCACGGAGGACGATCGTTTCGCTGCCGTCCATCGCGCTGACGATCGATCGGATCTCGGCCGGCAGCGAGCTCTCGTGGGCGAGTGCGAGTTGGGCATCGAGCACGACGCCGGCAGCTCCGCCACTGACGCACGCAGCGGCGGTATTGAGACCGACGCCGCCTTGCACCCAGATCGGCACGCCGGTTTCGCGCTTGAGCGTCTGCAGGAGGACGAACGCGGTCTGCTCGCCGATGCGTCCGCCGGCCTCGCAGCCTTTCGCAATCAGCCCTGACGCGCCTCGTGCGACCGCCGACTGGGCCTCCTCGAGCGAGGTCACCTGAACGAGCACGTCGAAGTCGGCCCATTTGGCGAGCTCGCTGTCGGCATCGACGATGACGGTACCGATACTCGCAGGCAGCGACGCGGGATCGATGTCGACGTCGCACGGAACTCGAACTCCCAGCGTGCGAGCCGGCTCGCGCGCGAGTTGGCGCAGGGCCGCGGCGCGCAGCCGCTCGTCATGTCCGAGATCGAGAACGCCCAAGGCGCCGGCGCGCTGGGCAGCTAGGACAAGATCGGCGTCCGGATGCTCGAACGGGCTCAGTGCGACAACTGTCGTACGCCGATGCGCCATTTGCGTTTCTTCTTGGTACTGTCTCCCCTAGGCAAAGCTGCTTGGGCAAGACGAGAAACTGACCACTCCCAGAACCGCACCAGCCGCGGCCGGTCAGTAAGCCGCAAGACTATCGCATTTCGTGTCAAAACGGAGCGTCGGCCATCGGAAATGGGCGGTCCGTACGCTACATCCGTATCCGGTGCGCGACATGGGGTTGCACGGCTCAACAATATGCAAATGTCATGCACACGCGCGTCCGCGGCTCGCATTCGAAATTACCCAAATGGACGCAGCCGCGCCAGCGAATATTCGCGCGCCGGGTCACGTCTTGGATGCACTGCGCGCACTCGGAAGTCCACGCGCGTGCGCGATGTTCGCTCGGGCGGTGCGTCGGATCGGTTCGCCGCTTGGGTCACGCGCGCAATGCCACGAGCGCATGCTCCGAGTCGGACACCCAGCCGAAGATCCCGCCCTGTGCCTTGATCATCGCGAGCGCAGCGCGCTGGAATTCCGGGAAGTAGGAGCCGACGCAATCGGACAGCACCACGCATTCGTAGCCACGATCGTTGG
>DATKLH010000478.1:0-2336 GCA_035542515.1 Casimicrobiaceae bacterium | reverse complement strand
CCTAGCTCGTATCGCCTTGGCCGAAGACCTTCTCCACCAGCCAGGATTGAGCCGGTGAAGCGGTGCGGTATGCGTGCGAGGCTGGAATGGTCAGCTCGATCTCGGTTCCCGAAGCGGGCCCGCTCCAGATCGTCAGCTTTCCGCCGGCAAGCTTCGCGCGTTCGCGCATGCCGTGCAAGCCGTAGTGCCCCTCGCGCCCTTCCGCGCGAAGAACCTGCGGATCGATTCCCTTGCCGTCGTCGCGCACGCGCAGACGCACCTGCCGCTCGTCGTAGCGAAGCTCCACTTCGATCTGCGTCGCGCTCGCGTGCCGGAAAGCGTTGCGCATCGCCTCGCTGCCGATGCGGAAGATCTCGTCGCGCACGATCGGATGCAGCGCGCGCGATGCACCCTGCACGTCGACCCGCAGCGATGCAGCGTTGCCGCTCTCGTTCGCGAGCGCTTCACCGAGCGCGCGGAGCGCGTCGGCGAGATCGTTCGTCTCAATTGCGGAGGCACGCAATCCCTGTACGGCATCGCGGCCCTCCGTGATCGCTTCGGCGGCCTGGTCGATTGCGCTCGCAAGAACGTCCTTCGCTTCCGCCGGACGACCGGGCAGCAGATCGAACGCGGTCTGGAAGCGCAGCAGCAAGCCGTGGAAGCTCTGCAACAAGGTATCGTGCAAGTCGCGAGCGATGCGCGTCCGCTCCCCCACGCGCGCATCGAGCGTCATTTCGAATCGGTGCTTCAACGAGCGGATGCGCAGCCGGTACGCGGCCCATGCGGCGGCGACCAGGAGCATCGCGCATAGCGCGCGAAACCAATTCGTCTGGTAGTACGCCGGTAGCATGGTGAAGTCGGCGGTCGCGACGTCCTTCGACCAGATACCGTTGGAATCGGTCGCGCCGACTTCGAATCGATAAGCGCCGGGAGGCAAGCTGCGGTAACTCACGGACGTGGTCCTGCCTGCGTCGTGCCATTCCTCGTCGATCCCTTGCAGCCGGTATCGAAAGCGAATGGCATCGGGATGTAGCAGGCTCACGGCCGCGTAAGTCACCTGAACGGTCCTGGTGTCGGAGGGAAACTTCGTCGAGGGGCCCGGCTCGTAGACCTTGTCGTCGGCGACGATCGATTGGATGGAAACCGGCGGTGCGGCAGCCTTGACCGATGCGCTGGAGGGATCGACCCATACGACGCCGTTGTTCACGCTGAACCAGAGTCGCCCGTCGCTGCCCTCGACCGCGGTGGGCATCTGGGCGAGCTGCGAGGGGAGCCCCGGCAGCCCGGCGCGCCGGTCGAAGCGCTCGCCGCTGACTCGGTACGTGGGGTCCTTTGTCGCTGCGGCGATCTCGGACTGGCGGATGTGGACGATGCCGCCCAGTCCGTTGAGCCAGAGATCGCCGCTCGACGTCTCGACGATTCCGGAGATGCCGCGCAGCGCTTCGTCGTCGAGGGCGCGGAGCGTGCGGAAGCGTCCGTCCTCGAAGCGCTGCAAACCAAACTCGCCGCCGATCCAGACGTTGTCGCCGCGTCCCTGGATGGCCGTAACGTTGCCTACGGCAAGGCCATCCTGCGGTCCATAAGCGCGTTCGCGCCCGTCTTCGATCACCGCGACCTCGTTCCGCGTGCAGCCGAGCCACAGGCGCGCACGGCGGTCGGTGAACATGATCACCACGCCCGATTGTGGGCATGCGCGCGGACCCGTGGTCGGCTGGTGCCTGGTCCAAACGCCGCCGTCCTTCAGCCAGTAGAGCCCGCCTCCCGCGAACGAAAGCCAGATCGCACCTGACGCATCCTGCGTGGCGGAGACGAGGAAGCGCAGGAAGTTGGCTGTTTCCGGGGGCAACGCGATGCGTCGCGGGCCGTCGCTGTCTACCTGCCAGACTCCATCCTCGCCGCCGAGCCACACCGTCTTGTCGCGTGCACGCAACGCGAAGCCCGCGACGCCGCCGGGAAGCGAGCGCGCGGTGAGCTTGCCATCGGCTACCCGATACAGCGCGGAGTGGCTGCTGCCGTCCGACGCACTGATCCACACGGCGCCATTGTCGTCGGGCGCCACGATGAACCACGGCGATGGCGACGCCGGCAGCGGCTGCGGCACGAGCAGGCTATGGGAAAAGCGATGGAGCGCGGTCTCACCGCCGATCCAGATGCTGCCTTCGCGGTCCACGAGCCGCGCTTCGAGCATCGCCTTGACGGCATGAACGTCCGAGTTCGCCGGCGACATCGCGGCGAGCGCCTCGGCGACCGACTGGCCATTCGCGATGCGCGCAACCAGCGCATCGCCGGACAGCAACCACGCCGTATGTTCGCGATCGACGAATGCCTCCGCGCGTTGGGTGAGGATTGGGTAAGCG
>DATKLH010000477.1:0-4388 GCA_035542515.1 Casimicrobiaceae bacterium | reverse complement strand
CGCGCACCCTCCTCGCTCATCAGCAGTACTTCGGCCTGGAGCCGACCAAGCTGCGGATCGCCGCCGGACGCATGATGGCCCGGATCGTCGGCCTGCCGCCCGAGCGCGCGCGCGTCACCGCCGAGCACGTGCGCATCGATTTCGGCATCGAGCCCGAGGAAAGCGAACGACTGGCGGCGACGCTCGTGGGCGCGGGCCTGTTGCGTCCACATCCGGAACGGCGCGGCGAATTCCTCGTCACGCCGAAGCTGATCGAGTACGCCGCAGCGCGTGTGGTCGAGCCGTTGCTGCGGCCGCGCGCCAAGCTCCTGCTGGATCGCGCGTGCACGCTTGCCGAGCACATCAACGGGGAGTGGCTGCGCAACCCGCTCGAGATCGACGCCATTGCCGTGACCGGCAGTTACATGACCGGGGCGCACCACCTGACCGATCTGACGCTCGGCATCGTGGTTGGACCGCGGCTCAAGCTGCGCGCGCGACCATGGGCCGTATCGATCTCGCGCACCGAAGGCGCACAGGAGATCCGTGCGGCGTTTCAGGAACTGAGCTCGTTCGTGAGCCCGCACGTCGTGTCGCGCAGGACGGCGATCCCGCGTCCTTTCAGCATCGCGTGGGAAGCGCAGAAGCGCTAGAGGGATTGCCGCAGGTTGCCTCAGGCTGCGCTGTGCCGTGCCCGCAAGTCGAGCCAGGCGCACAGCGCGTCCTTGAGAGCCAGCCCCGCGCCGGCGAATCCGGCATCGTGCGCATCGAGCTCGGCAGCATGCCGGACGATGCGACTCCACGCGACTTCCTTGCTGGCGAGCGGCGTCTGCTCGTCGCGGAGCAGATCGCGGAAGCGATCGACCTCGCACACGAACTCGCGTGGCGTTCGGCGCGCGAAGATCCAGCTCGGCGATGCATCCATGATCATCCCTCCCGGAATCGCAGGCTCTCGAGCTCCGTTCGCGATCCCTGTGGACGGTCGACGCAAAGGACGTACCAGCGGCCGCAGCCCACGACAGCCGTGGTTCTCGCGTCACAGGAAAGCGCCGCGCCTGCCGGCCGGCGTCACTTCGGCGTTCGCCGCGCGTCAACGCGTCGCGTCATATCGACACTGATCGTCGAGCGCCTCAAAGGATCGGCGAAGGGCTGGGGCGTGTTATCGCCCCTGGCTAGTCGCGTCGTCGGCTCGCAGGTCGAAGGCCTCCGCGAGCAACTCGTAGGAGCGGATGCGCGCACCGGGGTCGAACGTCCAGGTCACGATGACCAGCTCGTCGAGCGCCAGTCGCTGCGCCTCGGCGTCGAGGCGCTGCGCGACCTGCGCGCCGGTGCCTACGAACGCCTTGCGCCGCATGCGCTCGATCACGTCGCGTCCGACAGCATCGTGCGGATACGCGAGCGCCTCGTCGGGTGCCACGAGGGCACCCCGAACGCCGCGTTCGAAGCCCACCCGCCAGAACTCGCGCGTCGCGGCAAGCTTGCGCGCTTCCTCCTCGGTATCGGCCGCGAGCGCCCAGATGCACACGGTCGCCTGCGGCTGCGGATGGCGCGGGCTCGGCCGATAGTTCGCGCGGTACAGGCCCAGCGCTTCCTCGACGCCTCGGCCATCACTGAAGAAGTAGGCGTAGGCATAGGGGAGCCCGAAATGCGCCGCGAGACGCGCGCCGTAGTCGGAGCTGCCCAGGATCCAGATCTCCGGAGCGGTGGGACCGCGCGGATGCGCGACCACGCGCGCGAACGGATGGTCCTCCGGCAACGGCTCGTCGCGAAGCCAATGCTCGAGCTCGACGATCTGCTGCGGAAAACGATCGGCCGCGGACATCGCGTCGGGATTGAGCGCGAGTGCGGTGAGGCGATCCGAACCCGGAGCGCGACCCACGCCCAGATCGATCCGGCCGGGCGCGATCGCCTCGAGCACGCGAAACTGCTCGGCGACCTTCAATGCGGCGTAATGCGGGAGCATCACGCCCGCACTTCCGACGCGAATGCGCGTCGTGGTCGCGGCGATCGCCGCCATCAGCACTTCGGGCGCGGTCCCCACGATGCTTCCGCTGTTGTGGTGCTCGGACACCCAATAACGGCGATAGCCGAGCTCGTCGCAGCGGCGCGCGAGCGCGAGCGTTTCGCGAATCGCCTGCGCCTCCTCGCGACCGTTGGCGGCGGTGGACTGATCGAGGACGGAAAGTTTCATGTTCGTGCGCCAAGGATAACCGACCCGCGCGATCGGCCCCCGCGCGATCGGTGCACAGCCAATCGCGGTCGCGCACCGACGCAGCGCGCGCCCTTCATGGTAAAACCAGATCCGGACCGACCGCCATGAGCTCGCCAAACGCCCTGCGCGCGTCCCGATACGCAACGATGCTCGCCCTCGTCGCGGCGCCGGCGTTCGCAAGCTTCCACAGCTTCGTGATCGAACAGCTCTATTCGAACGCGGACGGCACGGTGCAGTTCATCGTGCTGCACGAAACGCAGGGACTGCCCGCTCAGCATTGGTCGGGCCACACGCTCACCAGCACCCACGCCGGCGTCACCAAGACCTACACGTTCGCCACCGATCTGCCGAGCAGCTCGACGGCCAACAAACGCGTCCTGGTCGGCACCGCCGGTTTCGCGGCGCTCGACTTGATCGCACCCGATTTCGTCGTACCCGACCGTTTTCTCTCCACCGACGGCGGCACGGTGAACTACGCGGGTGTGGACGAGGTCACCTATGCATCGCTGCCCACCGACGGCGCGAACGCGATCGATCGGATGGGCAGCCCGATGCCCAACGTCGCCACCAATTTCATCGGCGCAGCAGCGGTAATACCGGCGATCCCGGTGACCTCGGTGGAGTATTACAACGCGAGCCTCGACCACTATTTCATCAGCGACCTCGCGCCCGACATCGATGCGCTCGACAGCGGCCGCATCGCGGGATGGTCGCGCACGGGCAAGTCGTTTCGCGTGCACCCGTCGGGGTCCACCGGCTTCAATCTCAATCCGGTGTGCCGCTTCTACATTCCGCCGGCGCACGGCGATTCGCACTTCTTCTCCGCCTCGCCGGCCGAGTGCGCGAGCGTGCAACAGAAGAGCCTCAGCGATCCCAATTTCAGCGGCTACGTGATGGAAACGCCGGCGGCGTTCTACATCGGGCTGCCCGACACCACGAGCGGTGCCTGCCCGCCTGCGACCCAGTCGGTGTATCGGCTTTGGAACGCTCGCGCCGATTCCAACCATCGCTACACCACCGACAGCGGCGTAAAAGCGCAGATGCTCGCGAAGGCGTACGTCGCCGAAGGCTACGGGCCGGATGCCGTCATCATGTGCGCACCGTTGCCGGGAACGGCGACGCTGCAATTCTCAGGCGGCAGCGGCGCCGCCAACGGCGCGCTGGTGCGGGACGGCAACGCGACCGCATCGGCCAACTACCAGGGTTACGCCACCGCGAGCGCCAGCACGGACGCAGGGCCACGCAGCGGGCCGGGTGAAGCGATCGCGTTCACGGCGCGACGTCCGGTGCTCGTCCAATCCGTCGCATGGTCGACCGCGAGCGGCAACCAGATCGTGCCGCTGAGCTTCGCCGCCGAGATGGACCTTCCGATCACCATCTGGATCGTCGCGGGACCTTTTGCGACCCAGCAGCAGACAGCGCTGACCTATTGGCAAACCGCGCAGCAGATCTACTTCGACGAGCGTCTGGGCGTGCGCTTGGGCAACGTCGAGATCGTCGATGCAACCGGCAATCCCTCCGCCGTCACGTTCGGCTCGTTCACCTGCGGCAGCGGGAACGCCAACGTGACAGCGCTTCAAACGGCCATTGGCGCGCGCGCCGGCCGCATCAACGTCTACATGCTGAACCTGGTCGATGGATCGACCGCGCGCGGCAACGCATGCAGCATCGGCGGCGCGTTCGTAGCAGTGGCCACCGGAGGGGCTGCCGATCTGCTGGCTCACGAGCTGGGGCACACCTTCGGCCTGGAGCACATCGACGACCTCGTTGCGCAGTTCGACATGTCCAACCTCATGCATTCGGCGAGCAGCAGTCGCCAGTTCATCACCGAAGGACAACTGTTTCGCGCGCATCTGCGCTCCGCCTCCGCGATCAATGCCGTCTACAACGCGCGGGCCGGACAGACGACGCGCGATTGCGATCGCGATACGCTCAGCGTGCAATGCCCGGCGATCTACAAGCGGGTATGGGCCGATGGTACCTATCCGCCGAATTGAGACGATGGCGCTCGCGTGGCTTCGGATGGCCGTAGGGCTCGTGCTTGCAGCTGCGCTCGCATGCGCCGCTCATGCGCAACCGCGCTTCGGACTGTCGGCAGACAACAGTGCGCAGGTGGAACGTTGGCTCAACGGCACCTGCATCGGCGAGGAGGCACGCAACGTCACGAGTGCGCTGCGCTCGCAACCCGCAGTGTTGG
>DATKLH010000476.1:0-3183 GCA_035542515.1 Casimicrobiaceae bacterium | reverse complement strand
GGATTCGTCGGCGGCTTCCTGCCCGCCGCGCGCGCAGCGCGGATGAATATCGTCGATGCGCTGCGGGCGGCGTGATGTTGGGCAATGGGCGATGGGCGCTGGGCGCTGGGCGCTGGGCGATAGGTCGATAGTCGATGGTTGATGGTTGATGGGCGATGCTTGATATGCGATGACGTGGCGCACGGTTAAGAGCGCAAGCGTCGGCAACGACGACCGTCGTCAACGCCGTGAAGCTGTACCGGTCGCCGCACCATGCCAGTCCGCGCGGCACGCACTGCAGCACCTCGTGGCCCGGCGGAAGCGAACCACTAGAATGCCGCGATGAGCGAAAAGCCGACACGGCAGGCGACTCCGCTGTTCATCGTGGCGACCGTCATCTGGGGCTCGACCTGGCTGGGGATCAAGTACCAGCTCGGTGTGGTGCCCTCGGACGTGTCGGTGGCGTACCGATTCGCGCTTGCTGCGCTCATCCTCGCGGCCTGGTGCGCGCTGACCGGGCGTTCGTTGCGTTTCACGGTGCGTCAGCACCTCTTCATCGCGGTGCAGGGTGCGCTGCTGTTCGGCTTCAACTACATCGGCGTGTACTGGGCCGAGGAATACGCGACGTCGGGACTGGTGGCCGTGCTGTTCTCGACTATCGTGTTCATGAATCCGATTGCCGCGCACTGGCTGTTCGACACGCCGCTCACCTCGCGCACGCTTGTCGCCGCCGGGATGGGCGTCTTGGGCGTCGCACTGCTGTTCCTGCCCGAGCTCGCGCAGGCTCGACAGGGCGGCAATGCCGCGATCGGCATCGCCTACGGACTGGGCGCAACCGCGATCGCGAGCGGCGGAAACATGGTGGCGGTGCGCAACAATCGCGCCGGGTTGCCGGTGCTTCCCTCCACGGCATGGGGTATGGGCTATGGTGCGGTCGTGTCGGTGCTCGCTGCCATCGCGCACGGATCCGCGTGGACCTTCGATACGAGCCCCGCTTACCTCGCGTCGCTTTTGTACCTCGCCCTGTTCGGCAGCGTGATCGCTTTCGGTGCCTATCTCACGCTCCTCAAGCAAGTCGGTCCGGGGCCTGCGTCGTATGTCGGCGTCGGCACTCCGATCGTCGCCTTGGCTCTCTCGACGCTGTTCGAGAGCTATCGCTGGAGCTGGGTCGCGGTGCTTGGCCTTGCACTGGCAGTCACCGCGAACGTGATCGCGCTGAGCGCACCACGCAAGCCCGGCGTCATCAGCGCACCGCGGACCGCCACGCGCTGAACCATCGCGCGCCAACGCGTCGCATCAGTGCGACGGGCGGCGAGCTGCCTTTGGCTTCGCGCTGGTATGCTCGCCCGCCTGACATTGACCGCCCGCTGCAGGCGGGGAGAACAATGGCCGCGCCGCCCTCGCAGCGCTCGCGTCGCAACAAGCCGCCGCGCGTCAATCTGGCCCTGCAGGGCGGCGGCGCGCATGGCGCGTTCTCGTGGGGCGTCCTCGACTGGATCCTGGAAACGGGGTGCCTCGACATCGAAGGCATCTCGGGCACGAGCGCCGGATCGATGAACGCCGTTGTGTTCGCGTACGGCAAGTGCAAGGGCGGAGCGGAATACGCGCGCGAGCTGCTCGAAACGTTCTGGCGCGAGATTTCGAACGCAGGCAATCGCCACAGCGTGCTCAGGCACATGCCGTGGCTCGGGATGCTCGGCGGATCCGCGGCGGCGTTCGAGTGGTTGAAGGCGCTCACCCACGCGTTCTCGCCGTATCAGCTCAATCCCGCCAATTTCAATCCGCTGCGCGAAGTCCTTGCGGGGCTGGTCGACTTCGATGCGCTGCGCGCGTGTCGCGACGTGAGCCTGTTCCTCACGGCGACCAACGTGCGCACCGGCAAGCCGCGCGTGTTCCACAATGCCGAGATCACCGCGGACGTCGTCATGGCATCGGCTTGTCTGCCGCAGTTGTTCCAGGCGGTGGAGATCGACGGCGATCCGTACTGGGACGGCGGCTACATGGGCAATCCGTCGCTGTATCCGCTGTTCTATCACACGCACGCGCGCGACGTGATCATCCTGCACATCAATCCGATCGAGCGCGAGGGAACCCCGCGCAGCGGGGCGGAGATCTTCAATCGGGTCAACGAAATCGCGTTCAACGCATCGTTGATCAAGGAACTGCGGGCGATCGCGTTCGTGCAGAAGCTCCGCGACGAGGGCGCCCTCAAGGACGAGTTCGCGAAGCGCTACAAATACGTGCTGATCCACAGCATTCGCGCCGATCGCGCGCTCGCCGACCTGTCGGTGGAAACCAAGTTCGAAAGCGACTGGGGCTTTCTCACCGAGCTGCGCGATCGCGGGCGCGCCACGGCCGCGGAGTGGTACGCCGCGAACGCGCGGCACATCGGCGTGCGATCGTCCGTGGATCTGCAAAGCGAGTTCCTGACCAGCGGGACGGAGCTCGAGGCGCAGCTCGGGCGAGCGCCGGCGGCCGCGCGCAAGCAGTCGTAGGAACGCTTTGTCGCGTGCTGGTTTCCGGCTCCTGGAGCGCTCAATCGAATGGGTCGCCCGCCTGCCGCAATGTCACATCGAATCGCGTGGCAACGCCAACAATCAGAGCCGAGCACTAAGAACCGGTGACCCTCTTTCAATCCTCGCCTTCCTTCGGAATCACGTCCACATTGTCGATCAAGCGCGTCGTGCCGAGCGTCGCCGCGCCGAGCACGATGAGCAGGTTGGGGTGATCGTATCCCTCCGGATGCGGGATGCGCAGCGCAAGGCCGTGACGAACCGCCACGTAGTCGACGCGCCAGCCGTGGCGCGCGAGGTCCGCGCGTCCCGCCGCTTCCAGGTTCGCGTAATCGTGGCGACCGGCCGCGATTTCGCTCGCGATCCATTGCAGCGTCCGGTTGAGGCGCGGCGCTTCCTTGCGCTCGGTCGGCGACAGATAGCTGTTGCGCGACGACAAGGCGAGGCCGTCGTCGGCGCGCACCGTCTCGGCGGGCACGACCTGGATCGGCAGGTTGAACTGCTGCACCATGCCGCGCACGATCTTGAGCTGCTGGCGATCCTTCTTGCCGAACACCGCGACGTGCGGCTGCACCAGATGGAACAGCTTGAGCACCACCGTGCAGACGCCATGGAAGAAACCGGGCCGGAACTCGCCTTCGAGCTCATCGGCAAGCGGCGGCGGCTGCACGCGATAGACCTGCGGCGTCGG
>DATKLH010000475.1:0-5345 GCA_035542515.1 Casimicrobiaceae bacterium | reverse complement strand
CGCGCGCGATGCGCGCGCGCGTCATGCCGACCTCATTGGTGGTGGCCGTTCGCACCAGTGGAACGCGTTCGCCGTTCTTCTTCCTGCACGGTGACTTGAGCGGCGCCGGCTTCTATTGCCACGCTCTTGCGCGCGCGCTCGGATCCGCATGGCCCTTCTACGCCGTACACCCGCACGGCATGGACGGCGCCGAGATTCCCGACTCCATCGAAGCAATGGCGCGACAAGTCGTGCACGAGGTGCGCGTGGCACGTCCCGAAGGGCCGTATTTTCTCGGGGGACACTGCAACGGCGGCTTCGTGGCGGTAGAAGCCGCTCGCCAGCTTGTCGCGGCAGGCATGGAGGTCCCGCTCGTCGTCGTGCACGACGCGACATTGGGCGTGGTGGCAGAGCATCGGCGCACGCCACAGCAGCGGGCGCGGGCATCACCAACGAATCTCGCTGAGCGACGTCCGCCATCGGAAAAAACCGCGGCGGCCGATATCTTTCTTCGCTATCGCCGGGCTATCGCCGCTTACGCGCCCGGCCGCTACGCAGGACGCATCGCCGTGTTGCGCTCGGAGGAAACGCGCGACAAGAACGCCGACCTCGGATGGTCGTGCGTCAGCTCGCAGGTCGAAGCGCATGTGGTGCCCGGCTCCCACCATACCTCGATCACGCGACATGTCGCGGCGACCGGCGCGCGGCTCAGAGCCTGCCTGAATGCAAGCGCCGAGGGAATCGGTATCGCTTCATCCACGATCTCGTTTCCGCAGTCGCGTTCCTGACGGGTGTGTTCCCGCCTGGAGTAGGCTGGCCCGGCTCGCCGCCAAGTGCCGGGTCACCTCGCGTGGAACGGTGTTTCCCGCGACGGGTCAGCCGGCGTGCTACCAGGGCTGCGACTCAATCGCCGCTCGCCGCTGCCGCAGGGGCGTTATCGCGCTGTCGTTGCCGGAACGCGCGCGGCGTCTCGCCGGTGAGCTTGCGGAACACTTCGGTGAAGTGACCCTGCGAAGTAAGCCCCACGGCGACCGCGACCTCGGTCAGCGACATGTCGGTATCCTGCAGGAGCTGCTTCGCCCGTTTGACGCGCTCGAGCGTGATGTAGAAATAGGGCGACCATCCCGTCGCGCGCTTGAACATGCGCGAGAAGTGATAGGCGCTCATGTCGATCGAAGCCGCGAGGCGACGTACGCCGAGCGGCTCGGCCAGATGCTCGCGCACAAGAGCTTCCACGACGCGGTGCTGGTGAGGCGCGAGTCCGGAGTGATGGGATGCAGTGCGGCGCTCGGTGCCATAACGCGCAGCGATGTGCGCGGCGACAACCTCTCCGATGTCGCCGAGATGGCTTGGGTGCGCTGGCGCCGCCAATGCAATGCGCAGCAGGGCGGCGGTTTCGCGCAGAAGCACGTCGGGGCCCGCATGCACTTCGAATGTGCTTGGCGCATCGCCGGCATCGGTGCCACGCGCGAGCAGTCCGGGCGTGAGTCTCAGGACGATCGCATCGGACGGCGTTTCGCACTGCATGGCGAAGCGGCGGCGGGGCGGCGCGAGGAACACGTGATCGCCGCTGACGTACGCCATGCCGTTGCGGCCCGAATCGGTTGCGTACGCGATATGCACGATCGCGTCCTTGCCGGGCACCAGCACGAACAGCTCATCGTGCGCCTGCGTGCAACCGGGAATCGCCGGCAGCAGCGTTACGCTGAAGCCGCCCGATGTCCAGTGCGTGCCTGGCAGCAGTTCACTGTCGCCTGACGGGGAGGCGGCCGGCGGCGGGCTCAGTTCGTTTTGCATCGGATGACGATCGAAACGGCGCGCGCGGAGCGATTCACCAGTGGCGCGACGTGCCCTTCGGTCGGTCGCGCGAAACTTCGCCGTGAGCGCGCGCAGCCACAGCGGGTCGGCAAGCAATGTTCATGCAAGGTCACATCGCGGATCGGCGTCCCGCGATACGATCATCGCCACGACGGCATTCCGACAGCGACGGACGAACGATTCAGGCGTCAGCCGCGTGCGCACCGATCGGAAACTCTTCCCGGTTTCTTGGCAACGCGTGCAACGTCATGCGACCACGCCGGCGACGACTCCGCAGCAGGGCGACCAACGCCCCAGCAACGGATTCGAGGGACACAAGAGCGTTTGCGCCGACAAATCCCCGAGTCAGCGATGCAAACGACTTCGCCCGGAGGGTTGCGTTGGTGCCGCGACCGCTGGGCTGGCTACGGTTTTGCTAGCGAATCAGCGTCGACCTTCCACGCCCATGCCCAAGATGGAATGCCTTGTAGCTGAAAAGCCAGATGCCAGAGGTTTCCGCAGTCGACGGATCCGTCACAGCGACTTGCCTGGCGTGCCGGATCGCCGCACGGCGCATTGCGATGCACTGTCGATCATCCACTTGCCCAACTTGTCGGGCCGCCGCGCGCCGCGGGCGCGCGAGCGTATCGAGATCCTGCTTCCGAGCGAACGCAGCGCATTCCACGCACGCCATGGCGCGAGCCAGGGCCGCATGGTGCGCACCTTCGTGCGCGGACCGCTGGTGTGCCTGGTGCCACCGCGCACGCCCCACGCGCTCGAGTGCCAGCGTGCCGCCGACGTCGTCATCCTCGCGCTGGATCGTCGTTTCTTCGAGGAAAGGGCACGCGAGGTCCTTGCGACGCAGCCGCGCGACCTGCCGGCGCGCTACTGCGCGCACGATCCGTTCATGCGCGCGCTCGGTGAAACGCTGCGCGAGCAGTTCGCACGCAACACCATCCAGGACGAGGGCTATCTTCGCGCGCTCGCGGGTACCGTAGCGACATACCTGGCGTTCAACTATGCCGGCCCTGCGGGCGAGCAACCGTCGTGCACCGGTCTCGCGCAGGACAAGGTGCAGCGCATCTACCAACACGTGGACGCGCATCTGGGCGAGGCGCTTGCGGTGCGTTCGCTCGCGGCTCTGGTTCACATGAGCCCCTATCACTTCGCCCGGATGTTCAAGAAAGCGACGGGTCAGGCACCGCATGGCTACATCACCGCGCGACGCGTTGCGCGCGCGCGAACGCTGCTGCGTGAAAGCAGCCTGCCGCTGGTCGACGTCGCCGCCGAGGTCGGTTTCCAGACCCAGGGTCACTTCACCGTCGTGTTCCACAGGCACACCGGCGCGACACCGCGTGCATACCGGCTGGCGAGCCGCGCGGAGCTCGATGCGATGCACGCGGCGAGCGCGGTCGATGTGCCCGACGGCGCGGCCGATCTCGCGCTTCCTTGAGGCCCCGTCAGGTCGGTGTGACTTCGCCTCTCGAGTGAGAGAACCCCGGGGTTGTGAAGGCGTGCGCGGACACGCGACACGCGACGCGATAGGCTTGCACTACCGCTTCGCCAAAGGCCGGGAAGCGGCCTCTCTCTCCCGTGGGACCGCTCATGACCCTCGATCCAGCGATCACAGCCTCGCTATCCGCCGTCTCCACCGCGACGCTTACCACCATCCTATTGAAGAAGGGCCTGCGCAATGTCTGGATGCGCGGAACGCAGCCATTGCGTGCCGAACAAGGACGACAGGTCGGACGTGCCTTCACACTGCGCTTCGTACCGGCGCGGGAAGACCTGGCGACGCCCGAATCGTGGGCATCCCCCAAGTCCACCCGCGCTGCCATCGAAGCGATGCCTGCAGGCTGCATTGCCGTCGTCGATGCGCGCGGCGTGACCGATGCAGGGATCTTCGGCGACATCCTCTGCGCTCGCATGCAAAAGCTCGGCGTTGCTGCACTGGTCACCGATGGCGTGGTCCGCGATATCGAAGGTGTGCTCCAAACCAACTTGCCCGTATGGTGTCGCGGGGCCGCCGCTCCGCCCTCGGTCGCCGGTCTCACATTCGTCAACTGGCAGGAGCCGATTGGTTGCGGTGGCGTTGCCGTGTTCCCCGACGATGTGGTCGTCGCCGATCGCGACGGTGCGGTGCTGATTCCCGCCGCGATGGTCAACGATGTCGTCGAGCTCGCGATCGAGCAGGAACGCCTCGAGGCGTGGATCATGACCGAGGTGCACCGGGGCGCCGCGTTGCCCGGCCTTTATCCACCCAATGCCGACAATCGTGCGCGCTACGAGACGACCAAAAAAAAGTGATTGATCGTCCGATCAACTGATCGCCGGCATCGAACGTTCGGACCTAAGCGCGCAAGTTTTTCACCCTCCGCCCCGGTTTGTAGGACGCACGCCGATCCCCGTGTAAGACGGACACCGACAAAGCAAGCACGGGCAGCAATATTTCTGCTGCGCGGGCTACCCATCGGTGCATTGCCGCGTATATATTTTTCCCGCTCGCGCGATACAAGACCCTCGAATGCATTCGCGGTGAGCACGTGTTCGCGCGCGGCGTCCGCCGGCCGCGGCACTTCCTCTACAAAGATGACACGCCTCGCTGTGCGAGGCCCGGAGAACAGCATGCAAGTCGTCGAACGTGCCATCGTTCCCGCGGATGAGATCGCCACCATCCTTGGAGCCCTGAGCGCCCTGCGGCGCGGGGACAGCAGCGTGCGTTTACCGAACGAGTGGCCCGGCACGCTGGGTCGCGTCGCCGATGTATTCAACGACGTCGTGGAGCGCAACGAGCGCATGGCGCTCGAGCTCGAGCGACTGTCGCGCGTAGTGGGCAAGGAAGGCAAGCTCGGCAAGCGCGGATCGCTGGGCGATGTCACAGGGTTCTGGCGCGATTCGATCGACGCGGTCAATCAGCTCATCGACGACCTCGTGCATCCGACGAGCGAAACTGCACGCGTGATCGGCGCGGTCGCGCAGGGCGACCTGTCGCAGACCATGGCGCTGGAAGTCGACGGCGAGCCGTTGCAGGGCGAGTTCCTGCGCACCGCCAAGACCGTCAACAAGATGGTGGATCAGCTCGGCTCGTTCGCGGCGGAAGTGACGCGCGTGGCGCGCGAAGTGGGCACCGAAGGCAAGCTCGGCGGCCAGGCGAAGGTGAAGGGCGTCGCAGGGACGTGGAAAGACCTCACCGATTCGGTCAATTCCATGGCCGGCAACCTCACCGCGCAGATGCGCAACATCGCCGACGTGACGACCGCGGTCGCGACGGGCGACCTGTCGAAGAAGATCGCGGTGGATGTGAAAGGCGAGTTCCTCGAGCTCAAGAACACCATCAATACGATGGTGGACCAGCTGCGCTCCTTCGCCGCCGAGGTGACGCGCGTCGCGCGCGAGGTCGGCACCGAGGGCAAGCTCGGCGGCCAGGCGAAGGTGAAGGGCGTTGCCGGGACGTGGAAGGACCTCACCGACAACGTCAACCTGCTCGCCGGCAACCTGACCGACCAGGTGCGCAACATCGCGCAGGTCACGACCGCGGTCGCCAATGGAGACCTGTCGAAGAAGATCAC
>DATKLH010000474.1:0-16784 GCA_035542515.1 Casimicrobiaceae bacterium | reverse complement strand
CGACGGCGATGCGCGAGCAGCCGTGGGCCACGCCGTTCCTGCTGCTGGCGCTGGGCGTCGCCTTCGCGTCGGTGTTCTCGAAGGTGCAGCCGATGGTCTTCGGCGAGACGACGGCGAAGCGCCTGCCGCAGCGGCAGCCGCTTGGCGGTGGTCTCGCCGAAGACCATCGGCTGCACCTTCGAGAACACCGCCGCGAACGCGAGCCCCAGCGCGCCCAGCAGGAACGGCGTGGCCCACGGCTGCTCGCGCATCGCGGTGGTCAGCACGAGGAATTCGCTCGCGAACACGCCGAACGGCGGCATGCCGAGGATCGCGAGGGCGCCGAGCGCTAGACCCCACCCGATCAGCGGGCTCAGGCCGATGAGGCCGCGGATGCCCTCGATGAGCTGCGTACCGGTCTTTTGCGCGGCATGCCCGGCGGCGAAGAAGATCGCCGACTTGGTGAGCGAGTGCACCGTCATGTGCAGCAGTCCGGCGAAATTCGCGATCGGCCCTCCCATGCCGAAGGCGAACGTGATGATCCCCATGTGCTCGATCGACGAGTACGCGAAGAGTCGCTTGATGTCCTTCTGGCGCGACAGCAGGAATGCGGCGACCACCACCGACAACAGACCGAAGCCCATCATCAAATGACGCGCGATCGGCATCGCGACGGCGCCGTCGACAAGCACCTTGCAGCGCAGGACAGCGTACAACGCGACGTTGAGGAGCAAACCCGACAGGACCGCGGAGACTGGCGTGGGACCTTCCGCGTGGGCATCGGGAAGCCAGTTGTGCAGCGGGACGAGGCCGACCTTGGTACCGTAGCCCACCAGCAGGAACACGAACGCGAGCGAGAGCACCGTGGGTTCGAGCTGGCCGCGCACGCGCACAAGCTCGGTCCATAGCAGTGCGCCCCCCTCCGCACCGAGCAGGCGCTCCGCGGCGAAGTACAGGAGGATCGTTCCGAACAGCGCCTGAGCGATGCCCACGCCGCACAGGATGAAGTACTTCCACGCCGCCTCGAGACTGGCGGGCGTGCGGTACAGCGATACCAGCAGCACCGTGGTCAGCGTCGCGGCTTCCATCGCGACCCACAGGATGCCGACGTTGTTGGTGAGGAGCGCGGTGAGCATCGTCGCCATGAACAGCTGGAACATGGCGTGGTAGAGGCGCAGGCGGCCAGGCGTGAGTCGCCCGTGCGCTTCCTCGATGCGCATGTACGGTCGCGAGAAAATCGACGTGGTGAATCCCACGAGCGCGGTGAGCGCGACCAGGAACACGTTGAACGAGTCGACGAAGAACAGCCGGTCGAGCGTCAGGAGCGGCCCCTGCGCGACGATGCGCAAGGTAAGGGCGATCGCGGCGAGGAAGGTCACCAGGCTGGCCAGGACATTCAGCTCGGCCGCGTAGCGCTTGTGACCGAACAGCGCGAGCAGCGCTGCACCGGCGAGCGGAGCGCCCAGCACGAGGATCATCTCGATCACTCGCGCATCTCCTTGAGCTTCTCGAGGTGCTTGAGATCGAGACTGTCGAACTGTTCGCGAATCTGGAAGAAGAACACGCCGAGGATCAGCACGCCGACCAGCACGTCGAGCGCGATGCCGAGCTCCACCACCATCGGCATGCCGTAGGTCGCGCTGGTAGCCGCGAAGAACAGTCCGTTCTCCATCGACAGGAACCCGATGACCTGCGGGATGGCCTTGCGCCGCGTGATCATCATCAGGAACGAGAGCAGCACGATCGCCAGCGCGATGCCGAGCGTGGCGCGCGTGACGGTGCTGGCGAGCTGCGAGATCGGCGACGCGAGGTTGAACGCGAACACGCACAGCACGATTCCGAGCAGCATCGTCGTCGGGATGTTGATAAGGCCCTCGAACTCCCAGCGGACGTCCAGCTTGCGGATGAGGCGATAGAGGATCAGCGGCAGGACGATGACTTTCAGCACCAGCGTCAACGCTGCCGAGAAATAGAGGTGCGGCTGGTGGGTACCCCACGCGACGATCGCCGTCGATCCGGCGAGCGCGAGGCCCTGCGCGGCGAACAGGTCGATCAGCGTCAATACGCGGCGCTGCGCGAGCATCGCGAAGCCGAGCAGCAGCAGCATCGCTGCGGCGAGATTGATCAGTTGGGCGTAGAACGGCGGGGCAGGCATGTCAATGGGGCAGATTGTCCGCGCAACGGGACCCTAGGCGCCCAGAAGCTGGTTCACGAGCATCGCGAGCACGGCGAGCAGGAATGCGGTGCCAAGGAACTCGGGCGCGCGGAAGATGCGCAACTTGGCCGACACCGTCTCGATGAAGGCCAACGCGACTCCGCCGACGAGCAGCTTGCCAATCAGCGCCGGCATGGCGAGCGCGATGGCGATCCAGTCGCCGCTGCCCTCGGCGATGCCGAACGGCAGGAACAGCGCGAGCCCGATGCACGAGTAGTTGAACAGCTTGAGCGCCGACGCCCACTCGATCAGCGCGAGATGGCGTGCGGAGTATTCGAGCACCATGGCCTCGTGGATCATCGTGAGCTCGAGATGCGTAGCCGGATTGTCGATCGGGATCCGCGCGTTCTCGGCGAGCGACACCATGGTGAACGCCACGCCGGCGAACGCGAGGCTCGGATAGATCACGAGCTCGCGATGCGCGAGCGTCTCCACGATGGTCGGCAGGGAGGTGCTGTTGGAGATCAGCGCTACGGTGAACAGCACCATCAGCAGCGCCGGCTCGGCCAGGAATCCGACGAACATCTCGCGCCGTGCGCCGAGCGAGCCGAACGCCGTGCCGATGTCCATGGCGGCGAGCGCGATGAACACCCGCGCGAGCGCGAACAGTCCGACGAGCGCGATGGCGTCGGCGGCGGCGGCGAACGGCAGGTCGGTCGCGATGGACGGCACGATCGCGGCGGCGCATGCCATGGACCCGAACATCACGTACGGCGCGATGCGAAACACGCCCGAAGCGTTGTTGGCCACCACCGCATCCTTGTGGAACAGCTTGACGATGGTTCGGTACGGCAGCGTGATCGGCGGCGCGCGCTTGTTGGAGAGCCACGCGCGGCACTGGTTGATCCAGCCCATCAGCAGCGGCGCGAGCGCCAGCGCCAGGGCGACCTGCAGAAGCTGCGACAGGATGCCGGTGTAGCTCATCGCACCAGGTAGAGCAGCGCGATCAGCGTCGCGAAGCTGTAGAGCAGGTAGACCGCGATGCGCCCCTGCTGGATCAGGCCGATCAGGCGCGCGAGAAAATCGACCGCGGTTGCGACCGGCGCATAGAGCAAATACCACCAGCGGTCCTCGACGCGCACCGTGTAGCGCGGCGCGTTGTCGAACGGCGACGGCAGATGGCGCTCGATGCGGAAGAAGATCTCGAACACCTGACGGATCGGCTGGCCGAAGCCCTCGGCGGTGTCCTGCATGCGCGGCGTTTGCAACGGGAAGCCGCAGTCCCACGGCGCGCCCCGGCGCAGGCGGCCGTGGTAGTAGCGATGCACCACCTGGATGGTGAGCAGCACCACCGCGACGATGACCACCAGCACGATAAGAGGGCTGTAGCTCGCGCGATCCGGAGCGATCGGCGCCAGCAGCACCCATGAGCCGCCGTGCCCACCGACGGTGCTGCCGACCAGCGCCTGGTTGACGCGGTCGAGCAATCCGATCACCTGCACTGGCAGCACGCCGAGCAGCACGCATGCCACGGCGAGAACGCACAGCGCCACGCGCTCGAAGCGGCCGGCGTCATGCGCGTAGGCGAGCGTGTTTTCGCGCGGCTGGCCGAGGAAGATGATGCCGAAGAACTTCACCATGACGTAGCCGGCGAGTGCGGCGGCGAGGACGAGCGCCGCAGCGGCAAGCGGTACGAGCATGTTGATGAACGACTGCGGGAGGCTCGGCGTGAACAGGAACGCCTGCAGCAGGAGCCATTCGGATACGAACCCGTTGAGCGGCGGAAGGCCGGCGCTCGCCAATGTGCCGATCAGCGCGAGCCAAGCCACCCAGGGCATGCGGTGGATGAGGCCGCCGAGCTTGCCGAGGCTGCGCTCGCGCGTGGAATGGAGAACCGACCCGGTGGCGAGGAACAGGAGGCTCTTGAACAACGCGTGGTTGATCGTGTGATACAGCACCGCGGTCAGCGCCACCGCGGCGAGCAGCTCCTTGCCGTAGGTATTGAACAGGATCGCCAGCCCGATGCCGGTGACGATGATGCCGATGTTCTCGATCGACGAGTAGGCGAGCAGTCGCTTCATGTCGGTCTGCACGGTCGCGAAGATCACGCCGTAGAGAGCGGTGACCAGTCCCACCGCCAGCGCAATGGCGCCCCACCACCAGACCTGCGTGTGGAGCAGGTCGAAGGTCACGCGCAGCAGGCCGTAGATCGCCGTCTTCAGCATCACGCCGCTCATCAGGGCCGAGACCGGCGAGGGAGCGGCCGGGTGGGCCTCGGGCAGCCAGACGTGCAAGGGCACGACACCGGCTTTGGCGCCGAAGCCGACAAGCGCAAGGAAGAACGCGATGCTCGGCCACGCGCCGTCGCGGTGCACCGCGCGCATGTTGGCGAAGGTGTAGTCGCCGCCTGGATCCTGCAGCACGCCGAAGCAGAGCAGGATCGCGATGGCGCCAACGTGCGCGATGAGCAGGTACAGGAAGCCCGCGCGGCGGATCTCCGGGTGGCGATGATCGGTCGTGACCAGGAAGAACGAGGCGAGCGCCATCGTTTCCCACGCGACCATGAACGCATAGGCATCGTCGGCGACCAGCACGAATGCCATCGCGGCGAGGAATACGTGGTACTGCAGGCACACGAGCCCGGGCGGCGTGCCCTCGCTCGATCGGAAGTACCCCGCCGAGAACAGCGAAATGCCTGCGCTCGCGGCTCCAAGCACGACGAGGAAGAACGCCGCCAGCGGATCGAGACGCACGTGGAACGGAAGACTTGGCAGGCCGAGCGGCAGCACGGCGGTGTGCGGCGAGCCGAGTAGCGCCATGGCGCCGATGACTACGAGCATCGCGCTTACCGCTGCGCTCGCCGGAAACAGCACGTGGGCGATGAGAGTCAGGCGCCGCGGCAGCGCAATGCCGATCGATCCGATGATCATCCAGGCGAGGACGACGAGCAGCGTCGCGTCCAGCGTGGAGAACGCCGCGGCGTTCAAGTCAATCCTCGTCGCTGCGCTTGTCGTGCCGGCGCGGCTCGGTAAGCCAGCGCGGCAAGCGCCGCGATCCCGCATTCGCCACGATGTATTCGCGGATCATCCGTCGCACCACCTGCGACGAGGTGAGGTCCTGCGCTGCGCAGAGCTCCTCGAAGAGCTTCTTCTTGCGCGGGTCGATGAGGAGCGTGAGGCGGGCAGTCTTGCGTTCCATTGGCGTCGTCGCGGCGCAGCGAGATTGCAATTGTATGCACATATGATGCACATGTAAATTACATGGGCGATGGGCGATGGGCGATGGGCGATGGGCGATGGGCGATGGCGATAGGCGATGGGCGATGGGCGCGCGCCGCTGCAGACAGGACATGAGAAATAACGGAACAAGAAATGGGAAATTCGAGACAGCAGCAAAGTGTCGCAAGGCGTGCTGCAAGAGCGCAGGCAAGGCAGTCCGCGGCGATCATGACCGCGATCGACGCTGAGCAGGCGCGTCCGCGAGCGGCGCGCAGGTCGATGCGTCAGTAATTACCAACGGCGCCAGCGCGAAGCGAGGCCGGCGGCGACTGCGCGATCCGGTCGCCAAGCCCGCGAAGTGGCGACTTCTACCGGCGTGAAATCGGGACCAACGGCTTCGGAGGCTCGGATGTAATCCGCCGCAACGCTTCGGCGGGGCCAGCCCGTGCAACTACTTCACGCGCATCCCGGGCTGCGCGCCGCTGTCGGGCGCAAGCAGGAAGATGCCCGGGCCCTCGCCCGATGCAGCGAGAACCATGCCCTCGGACACGCCGAACTTCATCTTGCGCGGAGCGAGGTTCGCGACCATCGGCGTGAGGCGGCCCACCAGCGACTCCGGCGCGTAAGCCGACTTGATGCCGGCGAACACGGTGCGATGGCGACCCTCGCCGAGGTCGAGCGTGAGCTTGAGGAGCTTGTCCGCGCCGGGGACGTGCTCGGCATTGACGATGCGTGCAATGCGCAGATCGATGCGTCCGAAGTCGTCGATGCCGATCGTCGCGCCGTCGGCGGACGCTGCAGGCGCTTGCGTGCCGGCATTGCTGCTCGCAGCCGCGGCCGCATGCTCGAGCTTGTCGCCTTGCAGCTTGTCGGGGCCGCGCGCTTGTGCAGCGGGTTGCTGCTTGATGTTCGGTTCGCGACCGCGCCTGGAGCTCTCAGCGGCTGCCGCCGACGCCGTACCCTGTGGGGCAGGAGCGGCCGAAGGCGCGGGGCTCGCGGACTTCGGTCCTTCCAGCAAGGCGTCGACCTGCCTGGGATCGATGCGCTTCATCAGATGCTCGTACGCACCGATCTGTGCCGGCGTGCGCCCGATCGCTTGCGGCTTCCGCCCGAGGTCGTCCCACATCAGATCGGGCGTGCCCAGCCACTTCTCGACACGTTCTGCAAGGGTCGGGAGGACGGGCTTGAGCATCACGGTCATCTTGAAGAACGCGGAAATCGAGGTGCTGCACACCGCGTGCAGCTGCGCGTGCCGCGTCGGGTCCTTCGCGAGCTCCCAGGGCTTGTTGGCATCGAAGTATTCGTTGATGCGATCCGCGTACATCATGACGAGCCTCAGCGCACGACCGAATTCGCGTCGCTCGTACGCTTCGGTCACCTCGTCCTCGATCTCGATGACCTCCTTGATCGCGGGATCGGTGGCGGCCGCATCGGAGGGCGGTGTCAGGCGCCCGCCGAAATGGCGGCTCAGGAACGGTGCCGCCCGGCTCGCGATGTTCACGTACTTCCCGACCAGGTCGCTGTTGACGCGTGCGATGAAGTCGTCGGGATTGAAGTCGATGTCCTCGACGCGGTCGTTGAGCTTCGCCGCGATGTAGTAGCGCAGCCACTCGGGATTGAGGCCGAGGTCGAGGTAGACGTCGGGGCTGATGCCGGTGCCGCGCGACTTCGACATCTTCTCGCCTGAGAAGGTGATGAAGCCATGCACGAACACGTTGTTCGGAACCTTGTACGGCGGACCCGCGAAGCGCAGCATGGCCGGCCAGAACAGCGTGTGGAAATACACGATGTCCTTGCCGATGAAGTGGTATTGCTCGGTGTCGGCGGCGGCGAGGAACTCGGTGAAGCTGCGCGGCTCGCCCGTGGCGCGCGCCTTGCCGCTGTCGAAATAGTGCTTGAGCGCCGCCAGGTAGCCCACCGGCGCGTCGAGCCACACGTAGAAGTACTTGCCCGGCTCGTCGGGAATCGGAATGCCGAAGTACGGCGCGTCGCGCGAGATGTCCCAGTCGGTGAGCGCGTTGCTTCCGCCCGTCGAGCCCAGCCATTCGTGGATCTTGTTGAGCACCTCCGGCTGCAGCGACTGGCCGCGCGAGGGCTCCTGGGTCCAGTCGCGCAGGAACGCGACGACGCGCGGATCGGACAGCGCGAAGAAAAGATGCTCGGAAGTCCGCAGCTGGGGGCGCGCGCCGCTGATCGTCGAATACGGGTCGATCAGGTCGGTCGGGCTGTAGGTGGATCCGCACACCTCGCACGCATCGCCATACTGGTCCTTCGCGCCACACTTGGGGCAGGTGCCCTTGATGTAGCGATCGGGCAGGAACATCGACTTGACCGGATCGTAGAACTGCTCGATCGGCTTCTTGTAGATCAACTTCGGGTCGTCGACCGCCTTCAGCTTGCGGTAGATGTCCTGCGAAAGCTCCACGTTCTCGGGCGAATCGGTCGAGTGCCAGTCGTCGAAGCTGATGTGAAAGCCGTTGAGATGACGGGGACGGGTCGCCGCGATGCGCGCGACCAGGTCCTGCGGCGTGACGCCCTCGGCCTCGGCCTTGAGCATGATCGGCGCGCCATGCGTGTCGTCGGCGCCGACGAAATGAACCTGGTGCCCTTGCATGCGCTGGAAGCGCACCCAGATGTCGGCCTGGATGTACTCCATGATGTGGCCGATGTGGAACGGTCCGTTGGCGTACGGCAGCGCCGTCGTGACGAACAGCTTGCGGGGCTGGGGCGAGGTCATGGGAGCGCCAGGGACTGGACCAACAGCGACAGGACCATCGGACTGCGGAGGGCCCGCAGCCCGCGCGATGGCGCGTCAGCGAGCGTTGTTCGGTGCTCTCCCTGCTGGTACGTTGGTTCGAAGGAAGCGCTCGATTCTAGCAAACGCGCGACAACGGGCCGGGCGCCGTCCCGCTCGAATCGGCTAAAATCGAAGTCTGTTCGGCGGCGCGCTACGCGTCGCGGCAAGTCCACGGAGCACACATGGCATTGACGCAAGCCGATGTTGAAGCGGCCCTGCGGCAGGTGGTCGATCCCAACACCGGCAAGGACATCGTCACCCAGAAGGCGGTCCGCAAGATCGATCTCGCGGGCAACGACGTGACGGTCGACGTTCAACTCGGGTACCCCGCACGCAGCCAGCACGATGCGATGCGCCGCGCGGTGCACCAGGCGGTATCGACGCTCGCCGGTGTCGGGCGCGTGACCGTCAACCTGTCGCAGAAGATCGTCTCCCACGCCGTGCAACGGGGCGTGAAGCTCGTCCCGGGCGTGAAGAACATCGTCGCGGTGGCAAGCGGCAAGGGCGGAGTGGGCAAGTCGACCACCGCCGTCAACCTCGCGCTCGCGCTGGCCGCTGAGGGCGCGCGGGTCGGCGTGCTCGATGCCGACATCTACGGGCCTTCGCAACCGATGATGCTCGGCATCACGGGGCGACCCGAGTCCAAGGACGGCAAGACGCTCGAGCCGCTGGAGGCTTATGGCGTGCAGGCAATGTCGATCGGCTTCCTGATCGACACCGACACGCCGATGGTGTGGCGCGGGCCGATGGTGACCCAGGCGCTCGAGCAGCTTCTGAAGGACACCAACTGGCGCGAGCTCGACTACCTGATCGTCGACATGCCACCGGGCACCGGCGACATCCAGCTTACGCTCTCGCAGAAGGTGCCGGTGACCGGCGCGGTCATCGTGACCACGCCGCAGGACATCGCGCTGATCGACGCGCGCAAGGGCCTCAAGATGTTCGAGAAGGTCGGCGTGCCGATCGTCGGCATCGTCGAGAACATGAGCATCCACGTGTGCAGCAACTGCGGCCACGCCGAGACCATCTTCGGCGAAGGTGGCGCCGAGCGCATGTGCCGCGACTACAACGTCCCCTTCCTCGGCGCGCTGCCACTCGACATTCGCATCCGCGAGCAGGCCGACTCCGGCCGCCCCAGCGTGGTGGCCGATCCCGACGGTTCCGTTGCGCAGATCTACAAGCAGATCGCGCGACGCGTCGCCATCGCCGTCGCGGAGAAGGCAGCCGACTTCTCCGCGAAATTCCCCAACATCGTCATCCAGAACACTTGAGCCCGCGCACCCAGCTGCTGGTCGCTGGCCTGCTCGCGGGCGCCGCGCTGGCGTTCACGCCACCGGTGCGCAACGCGGTCGCGGAATGGCGTTGCACGCACGATGGCGGCCGCTGGATCGGCGACGAACAGGCTTGCGAGATCTCGGCGTCGTTGCACGCCGTTCACGATCGCGCGCCGGCGCTGCTGTTCGAGGAAGACCGATGATCAAGTCGGACCGATGGATCCGCAAGATGGCGCGCGAGCAGCGGATGATCGAGCCGTTCGAGCCCTCGCAGGTGCGCGAGGCGCACGGGCACAAGATCGTGTCTTACGGCACTTCGAGCTACGGCTACGACATCCGCTGCTCGGACGACTTCAAGATCTTCACCAATATCAACACGACCATCGTCGACCCGAAGAACTTCGACGCCAAGTCGTTCGTCGATTTCAAGGGCGAGGTGTGCATCATCCCGCCGAACTCGTTCGCGCTGGCGCGCACCGTCGAGTATTTCCGCATCCCGCGCAATGTCCTGACGATCTGCCTCGGCAAGAGCACCTACGCGCGCTGCGGCATCATCGTCAACGTCACGCCGTTCGAGCCCGAGTGGGAGGGCTACGTGACGCTCGAGTTCTCGAACACGACCCCATTGCCCGCCAAGATCTACGCCAACGAGGGCGTCGCGCAGGTCATCTTCTTCGAGTCCGACGAGGTGTGCGAAACCTCGTACAAGGATCGCGGCGGGAAATACCAGGGACAGAAGGGCGTGACGTTGCCGAAGATATAGCGGCGACGGCCAACAATTTCGCGTGGCGACCGCGCAATGCGGCTTGCGACGTTCGTCTCATCGCCTCGCACGATACTTTTGCCCGGTTGATGTTTGCGCTGTCGCCTCAAGGCGGCTCGGCGGCCACAGCGCGGCAAAACACGAGCGCGCTCGCGGGTGTCGCAAGCGACACAGCACCGCGCTCCGGGAAGGCGCAACGTGCAGATCCCGTCCGGGTTGCTGTCAACGCGTCATTGCGTGAGAAAGAACCCCAGCAGCAGCGCGAACGCAATGATCGCGAGGAGCCCGTGCACGGACGCGAGCGCGAGCGGGGCGCTACCCTCCTTCAGGTCCTTGGCGAACACGACCGCGCCGCCGATCGCCGCGATGATGAACAACAACGTGGTTCCGCGTGGGGCGCGCGGCGCGACGATCCAGTCGATGATCAGCAGGACGATGCCGGTCGCCGCGAATGCGCCGTGCAGCAACGCGACGCCTTTGGGTACATGCTTGCGGCGCAACGCGAAAGTGAGGAGCGCGAATCCGAGCAGCGCTGCACAAGCGAGCACGACGAGGGCCGCGGCGAGCATGAACGCTTATTCCGGCGTTGCCGGCCGGGCGGGCAGGTCGTGCCACGCCGGGCCTTCGATCACGCGTCCACCCGGCTCGAAGCGGCTGCCGTGGCAAGGACAGTCCCAGGTGCGCTCCGCCGTGTTCCACCGGACGATGCATTGCATGTGCGTGCACACCGCAGACACCATCTCGAGCTCGCCCCGATCGTTGCGAAACGCCGCGATCTTCTCGCCTGATCGATCGAACACTTTCGCTTCGCCGGGCGCCAGCGACGTGGGATCCCCGCGATCGATCCATGGAATGTCGCGCGCGAACTGCTTCAGGACCGCAACGCCCTCGGCCATGATGCCGGGCAGGGCACGCGCATGCGGAAGCCGCGACGGATCGAGCAGTCTCAGCATCGGATTGGGCCGTTCGGCGATGACATCGGAGAGCATGTGTGCCGACACCGCGCCATAGGTGAGGCCGTCCGCGCCGAATCCGGTGGCGACCAGCACGCGGCTGTCCGGATGCAGCCTTCCCACGTAGGGCAGGCCGTCCGCCGCGCGATAGTTCTGCGCCGACCAGCGATATGCGATCGCATCGGTCCCGAAATGGTTGCGTACGAACGCTTCGAGCTCGGCATAGCACACGCGCGTGTCGTCGATGCGACCGACCCAATGCGACTCGCCCACCACGACGACGTGGTTGGCATTGTCGTACGAATAGCCACGGATCGACCGGTAGGGCTCGTCGAGGCTCCAGAAGATTCCCGGCGGCAAGGCTTCGCGCGCAAGTCGCGCCGCGACGCCATATTCGCGATAGGGCTCCATCTCGCCATGCAGCGCGAGCGTGCCCTTCGGTGTGTGCGACGCGAGCACCACGTATTTCGCATCGACGATGCCAGCCGGGGTGTGCACGCGGCAGCGCTCATCGTCGAGCGCCGTCACCGGCGTCCCTTCGTAGATTTCGCAGGGCAGGGAGGCAGCGAGACCGTGCACGAAGCGTAGCGGATTGAATTGCGCCTGGTTCTCGACCGCGAACGCCAACCCGGCCGATACAGGCAGGGGCACGCTCGTCGGGCGCGCATGCAGCCTGCCTGCGCGCGCGAGGTCCTCGGCCTGCAGGAGCGCCTTCGTCGGCTGCGTGCTGTGCGTGTACACCACCCAGGGACAGCGAACCCATCCGCAATCGATGTCGAGCGCACGCACCAGCGCTTCGATGCGGTCCACCGCTTCGGCGCGCGCGTTGAGCACCGTTTCGGCGTGGCTGCGTTCGATGCGACGCGGACGCTCGCCCACGAGCGCGTAGAGATTGCCCGTCGAGTTGCCCGTGCTGCCCTCGCCGATGCGGCGGGCTTCGAGCACGGCAACCTTGAGTCCGTCGTACGCCAGCGCGTGCGCGCACATCAGGCCGGTGATGCCGCCGCCGACGATCGCCACGTCGACGGTCAGGTCGCGCGTGAGGGGGGCGCGAGGATTGCACTGCGCTGCGGCTTTCCAGATCGATCGCATGGGACGGCGGCGCGCTCGCGCATGACGCGGGGTGACAGCCGGGGGCTGTCAACAGGACCTGGAAAGCACGATCTGCGCCCGGCGCCCGACGATGACCATATCGCCAAGGCGCGCGGCGCTTCCGCAATTCGTACACGCAAGTGCGCACGAATTACGCGCCGCCGCGCATCTGTTGCCGATGCCCCTTTGCAAGGTTGTTGCCTTTGCGCGAGCGATGCGGCACCTTGGCGCGCGACCGACACCGAAGTGGGACCGCCGTGGCGCCAGGAGTCTTGCTCCGGCGCGACGGCAAGCTGATGGGTGCGCGCCGCACTGTGCTGTTCGCTCGCCCGACTCCGACCTGCGATGTCACGTGCCGCCCGGGGGATGTCATGACGCCTTCGCATTCCAAGCCGTTGTCGATCGCCATCATCGCGTTGTGCCAGGTCGCGGCGATGGCGGTGTGGTTCTCGGCGTCGTCGGTGATTCCCGCGCTGGTCGCGGAATTCCATCTGTCGAGCTTCATGCAGGCGGCATTGACCAGCGGCGTGCAGGCGGGCTTCGTGCTGGGCTGTCTTGCCAGCGCTCTGTTCGGTCTCGCCGATCGGCTCGATCCGCGACGCTTCTTCGCCGGCGCCGCGCTGCTCGGCGCAATCGCGAACGCAGCGCTGCTCGTCGTCGATCCTGGTTCGGCCGTCGCACCGGCGCTGCGTGTGGTCACCGGCATTGCCATGGCGGGCGTGTATCCGGTCGGCATGCGCCTCGCCGCGACCTGGGCGCAAGGCGACATGGGCCTCATGGTGGGCATACTGGTCGGCGCGCTGACGCTCGGATCCGCCTCGCCTCATCTGTTCAACGCGCTCGGCGGGGTCGATTGGCGCATTCCGCTCGCCGTCGCGTCGGCGAGCGCGCTGCTCGCCGCAGTGCTGATCCAGTTCTCGGGTGTGGGTCCGAATCGCCGGCCGGCGCCCAACTTCGATCCGCACGCGGTGCTTACGGCATGGCGTGACGTGCCGTTGCGACTCGCCAACCTGGGCTATCTGGGCCACATGTGGGAGCTCTATGCCATGTGGGCGTGGATCGGCGTGTTCCTCAATGCGCGCTTCGCCACGAGCCTGCCGGCGACCACCGCACCGACCGCGGCCAAGCTCGGAGCCTTTGTCACCGTCGGCGCCGGCGCGATCGGTTGCATCGGCGCGGGCTACCTCGCCGATCGAATGGGACGCACCACGCTCACCATCGCTGCGATGGCCACCTCCGGGACTTGCGCATTGCTCGTGGGACTTCTGTACGGCGCCTCGCCGTGGCCGCTGCTCGCGCTGTGCGTGTTGTGGGGCATCAGCATCGTCGCGGACTCGGCGCAGTTCTCCGCTTCGATCGCCGAGCTGTCCGATCCGTCGCGCGTCGGAACCATGCTCACGCTGCAGACCGCGCTCGGATTCACGCTCACGCTGCTGACCATCCATCTCATGCCGCTGTGGGTGGATCAGCTCGGATGGCGCTGGGCATTCGCGCCGCTCGCCATCGGTCCGGCGCTCGGCGTGTGGGCGATGGCAAGGCTGCGGGCCCATCCCCGCTCGGTGCAGCTCGCCGGCGGTCGGCGCTGACCGGGCGATCCGGTTTGCCGAATATTCGCCTGTTCCGGCGTGAGCGCGCGCGCTAGCCTTTCGTGTCGCTCGCTCGGTGTCGGCGCGACTTCGCTCGATCCGCCGTGCTCGCGTTGAGGAAACAAACGAAACAAACGGCGAGTGGAGATTCGCGATCGCCCGGCGTAGCATCACCGCACGCTCGCCACGGGCGCTGATCCGATCGAGCGCGAACCGAAGCTACCCGCACTCATGGAGGGAACCATGGCCTACCATCTCGAAGGACGTCTGCTCGAAGTCTGCAACTGTCGTGTCCTTTGCCCGTGCTGGATCGGCGAGGATCCCGATTACGGGACGTGCGACACGATCGTGGCGTGGCGCTTCGACAAAGGCGAAGTCAACGGCGTCGACGTCGCGGGCCGCACCATCGCGCTGATGGCGCACGTGCCCGGCAACATCCTGGAGGGCAACTGGCGCGCCGCGGTCTACCTCGACGACCAGGTGACGCCAGCGCAGGAAGAGGCGATTCTGTCGGTGTACACCGGCAAGCTCGGCGGCCCGGTCGGCGAGCTCGTCAAGCTGGTCGGCGAAGTGGTGTCGGTGGAGAAGGTGCCGATCCAGTTCGACGTGCAGGGCGGCAAGGGAACGTTGAAGGTCGGCAGTGCCGGTTACGCGGAGCTCGAGCCGTACAAGAATGCCACCGGCGCCACGACCACGCTCGCCGATACGGTTTTCTCGACGGTTCCCGGTGCACCGGTGTTCGTCGGCAAGAGCCCGCGCTACATGGCGCGCAACGACAAGCTCGGCATCAAGCTCGAACTGTCCGGCCACAACGCGTTGCAGAGCACCTTCGTATTCGACGCGTGACCAGTGTCGCTGACCGCGCCGCGACGGCGCGGTCGCGCCCTCGGGGATTGCGATGAGCACGTTGTCGTCGAGCGGCGGTGACGCGAATGCGCCACGGCCTCGAGCCTTCGTGTGGCTCGTGGGCGGCGTGGTGCTGTTCGCGTGGGCGAGCCTCGCGGTATGGAGCGCAAGCCCGTATTCGCGCTTCCTGGCCCACGGCGGCTGGATCGACGACGGCTTCTTCGACGAGCTGTGCCGAGCGATCCCTCACGGCGGCGTGCTGTTGCCTGCGGCGACGCACACGCTCGCGTGGCTCATGATGATCGCAGCGATGATGTTGCCGACCACGCTGCCGCTGCTGGCCCTGTTCGGTCGCATCATTCACGGGCGTGCGGACGCAACGCGCCTGCAGATGCTCGTCATCGCCGGTTACGCCATCGCATGGGGCGCCTTCGGCCTTGCAGCTCACGCGCTCGACGCAGGCGTGCATCGCGCAGCCGCCGCGTCGGGATGGTTCGCGACGCATGGCTGGGTTGCAGGCGCGGTCGTGCTGATGGGCGCGGGCGCGTTCCAGTTCAGCGCGCTCAAGTACCGCTGCCTGGAACGCTGTCGCACGCCATTCGGGTTCATCAACCAACGCTGGTGCGGCCAGCAACCGGTGCGCGATGCGCTGCGCATCGGCTTCGATCACGGTGTGTTCTGCGTCGGGTGTTGCTGGGCGCTCATGCTGGTGATGTTCGTCGTGGGCATGGGCAACCTCGCCTGGATGCTGCTCATCGGACTCGCGATGGCGATCGAGAAGAATGTCTCGTGGGGGAAGCGCGTCTCCGCTCCGCTCGGTGTCGCGCTGATGGCGGGCTCGCTGGCGCTGGTCGCCGCGAACCTCGGATAGCACCGCGCGAATCACATCTGCCGGAAGCGGTGCCGGTAGCTTTCGCTCACCGGCAGCGTCGAGCCGGTCGGCTTGATGCGCACCTCGGTGCGGCCGTCGTCGTCGCGCACCACCGTATCGATCGCGTCGATGTTGACGATGATCCCGCGATGGATCTGCCAGAACCGCTGCGCGTCGAGCTCCGCGACGAGCTCGCGGATCGGCTTGCGGATGATCGCATCGCCCTTGGCGGTCACCACGCGAACGTACTTGGCGTCGGCTTCGAAGTACAGGATCTCCTCGACGGTGATGAAGCGCAGCTTGTTCGCCACCGAAGCCTGGATCCAGCGCAGCGGCGCCGGAGCGCTGCGCGCGCCCAGATGGGCAAGCAAATCGCGCAGGTCGGCCGGCGGCTGCGCGAGGCGCTCCTTCAACCGGCGCACGGTCTCGAACAAGCGGGGCGCGTCGAGCGGCTTCAGCAGATAGTCGACTGCGCCGCGCTCGAACGCGGCAACGGCGTACTCGTCGTAGGCTGTGATGAATACCACGTGCGCGCGGCCGGCCGCGGCGCGCGCCACGTCGATGCCGGTCGCGCCGGGCATGCGGATGTCGAGAAACAGCACGTCGGGTGCGTGCGTTGCGAGCGCGGCGAGCGCCTGCGTGCCGTCCTCGGCTTGCGCGACGATCTCGAGGTCGGGCCAGACCTGCCCGAGCAGCTCGACGAGCCGCGCGCGCAGGCGCGACTCGTCCTCAGCGATCAGCGCGGTCGGCATCATGTTGAGCCAGCGGTATCCATACGCGCGCCACGACCCCGGACGGCTCGTTCGCTTCGAGCTCGAGCCCCGCGGCATCGCCGTACAGGGCGGCAAGGCGCTCGCGCGTGTTTGCGAGGCCGACACCGCTCCCAGACTCCGTCGCGAAGCCCGCGCCGGTATCGGCCACTTCGACGATCAGGCGGCGATCGATGGCGAATGCGCGCACATCGACGCGACCGCCGCCCGGCTTGGGCTCGATGCCGTGACGGATCGCGTTTTCGACCAGTGTGGCGAGCAGGAGCGGAGGAAACGGCAATGAGGCGAGGCCGGCGGGAGCCTCGACGCTGTACGCAAGGCGCCTTTCCATGCGAATGGTCATGATCTCCAGATAGGCGCGTGCAAGCTCGAGCTCGCGGCCCAGTGTCGAGCTTTCGCCGCGCATGTCGGGAATCGCCTGGCGCAGGTAACGGGTGAGTGCAGCCGTCATCGTTGCCGCACGCTGCGCATCCTCGCCGA
>DATKLH010000473.1:0-9216 GCA_035542515.1 Casimicrobiaceae bacterium | reverse complement strand
TATTTCCTATTTCCTATTTCCTATTTCCTATTTCCTATTTCCTATTTCCTATCAGCGCAAGTTCACCAGCGTGTTGAGAATCTGATCCTGCGTCTTGATCGTCTGCGCATTGGCCTGGTACACGCGCTGCGCGGTGATCATGTCGACCAGTTCCTGGGTGAGATCGACGTTCGACTCCTCGACCGCGCCCGACTGAAGCACGCCGAGACTGCCGGTTCCGGGTCCACCCGGAACAGGTTGTCCCGACTCGCTCGTTTCCGCCCATTGGTTGTTGCCGAGCGGCTGCAAGCCGTTGGGATTGGGGAAATTCGCGAGCAGCACCTGGCCGAGATTGCGCGTCTGGCCGTTGGTGTAGCGTCCGACCAGCGTGCCGTCATCGCCCACTGCGAAACCGGAGAGCTGTCCGGACGTGAAGCCGTCCTGCGTGAGCGTCGACACCGCGAAGTCGGAGCCGAATTGCGTCGCACCCGGATAGTCGAGCGTGAACACGAGCGGCGTGACAGGACCGGTCGGAATCGCGGCCGATACGTTGAACGGCAGCGTGGTCGAGCTCGTGTTCAGCGTGCCATCGGTGTTGAAGTTCAGCGTGCCCAGCGGCGAACCGATCACAGTGCCGTCGACGGCGCCGTGCACCGACCACGTGTTGGCCGCGGTCTTCACGTAGTAGGTGGTGAACGCGTGCGGGTTGCCCTGGCTGTCGTAGACGGTCATCGACGTCGCCTTGTTGTACGTCTTGGCGTCGGTCGCGTTGAACGCGGTGCTGATCACCGGGTCGCGCGCGTCGAGGTTCAGCCCGATCGCCGACTCGGTGGTTGCGTTGGCCTTGAGCGGGGTCGTGTCGACCTGCAACGGCGTCGCATTGCTCACGACGATGTCGCCGTTGGCGTCCACGCCGTAGCCTGTCACCTTCGATCCGGTTGCCGTGACGATGAACCCGTCCTTGTCGAGGTGGAACTGACCATTGCGCGAATAGGTGATCGTTCCGTTGGTGTCGAGCCGGAAGAAGCCCTGCCCGTTGATCGCGACGTCGAGCGGGTTGCTCGTGGTCTTGACGTTGCCCTGCAGGAAGTTCTGCTGGATCGATGCAACCGCGACGCCGATGCCCGGTCCGGTCTGGCCACCCGCGGCCAGCGAATTCGCGTAGACGTCGGCGAAGATCGCCCCGCCGGACTTGAAGCCGACCGTGTTGGCGTTCGCCACGTTGTTGCCGATGACGTCGAGGTTCTGGGACGCGGCGAACAGGCCGCTCAGCCCTTGCTGGAAGCTCATGCGCTCTCCTTGGTTTAACGGATCTCGAAAATGTCGCTCAGCGCGATCTGCGTGCCGCCGGTGAGCTGCAGGCTCACGCCCGCCTGTCCCGGGACGATGCCTTCGACGTGCGCGACCGACAGCGTCGTGGCGCCCACCGAGGCGGTTCCGCTCTTCGCGGTGGCGCTGAACGTGTAATGACCAGCGGGAGCGGCGCTGCCGGCATCGGTCTTGCCGTCCCAGGTGAAGAATTGCGGACCGGCGTCCTGCGCGCCGAGGTTGATCGTGCGTACCACCGCGCCGGAAGCGTCGCTGATGCTGATCGTCACCGAGTCGGCCTTGCTGGCGAGGCTGATGCCGCCGCTTGCCGCTCCCGACGCGAGATCGATGCCGTTGCCCGATGTCACCACGTCGTGGCCGATGATTCCCGAGGCCTGCAGCCATTGGCCGGCCGTGAATGCGCTCGCGAGGCTCGCGACGGTGTCGTTGAGCTTGTTGATGCCGCTCACCGTGCTGATCTGCGCGAGTTGCGTGGTGATCTGCGCGTTATCGAGCGGATTGAGCGGGTCCTGGTTCTGGAGCTGCGTCACCAGCAGCGTCAGGAAGCGATCCGCGGCGTCGGCAGCCGGATCGGTCGACGAAGTCGAAGAAGTCGAAGACGAGCTGCTCGTCGAGCTCGTCGTCGAATTGGTGGACGTCGTATCCGATGTCGGCGCGGTGGCCGCCTTGGTGAAGACGTTGCTGCCGAGCAGACTCAGGGGATTCATGTGCGACCTTTCGATTGTCAGCTGCCGAGCGTGAGCGCCTTCTGCAGCAGCGTTCGCGCGGTGTTGAGCACTTCGACGCTCGATTGATACGAGCGCGAAGCGGCGAGCATGTTGACCATCTCGTCGACCACGCTCACGTTGGGCATCGTCACGTAGCCCTGGCTGTCGGCCGCCGGATGGCGCGGGTCGTAGACACGACGGCCCGGCGACTTGTCCTCGATCACGCCGGCCACTTGCACCTTGGTCGTGCCCAGTCCGTTTTCAGTCGCGACCGCTTCGAACACGACCTGCTTCGCGTGATACGGCTCCGCGCCGGGTGCGGCTGCGCTGTCGGCGTTGGCGATGTTCGATGCGGTGACGTTCAGCCGCTCGGTCTGCGCGGCGAGCGCGGAGCTTGCGATGTCGAAGACATTGAATAGAGACATGGCCGTCATCCCTGCATGGCCGCCAGCATCGCCTTCAGCTGGGCGTTGAGGAACTTGAGCGCGGCCTCGTAGCGCACCGCGTTGTCAGCGAAACGCGCCCGCTCGGCGTCGAGCTCGACACTGTTGCCGTCGAGGTTCGCCTGGGCCGGCGTGCGATACAGAAGCTCCGGCGCGTCGGGTTTGCCACTGCTGCTGGTGGCCGTCTGCAGTGCCTTGGCGAAATCGAAGTCGACCGACTTGTAGTTGGGCGTGTCGGCGTTGGCGATATTGGCGGACAGCAACGCCTGGCGCTCGCCACGCAGGCGCAGCGCTTCGCTCTGGAACTTGAGCAGGTCGTCGAGTCGGTCGATCATCGCGTTCAAGCCTTTTACGGATGCTGCCGATTATCGCGAGGCCACGGCCGGCCGATCCGCAGATAAGCGTCCGGTTTCCGGCGCATTTCGACGCAAGCCCCGCCGCTGGTGCGGACTAAGCTTGCGGCGTACCTCGCGTTTCGCCAGGAAGGCTGCCATGCTCAAACGGACTGTCGATCGCCTCACCTATGCGCTGCGGCGCGCGCCGTGGTTCGCCATTGCGCTCGCCTCCGTGATGCTCATCTGGGGCCTGCGCGCCCACGCGCAGACGCCCTATGCCGAATCGGCCCGCGTATTCCTCACCGAGCAGATGCAGCTGCCCGGCAACACCGAAGTCGAGATCAGCGTCGGCGAGCCCGATCCGCGGCTGAGCCTCGCGCCCTGCGCACGAACCGAACCGTTCGTCCCGCCCGGTGCCAAGCTCATCGGCCGCACCTCGCTGGGCGTGCGGTGTGTAGAAGGCGCGAACTGGACGATCTACCTGCCGGTGCGCATCCGCATGTTCATGGAAGTGATGGTCGCGGCCCGTCCGATCGCGCGCGGACAGCCGGTCGGCATCGACGATGTACGGCCGGAACGCGTCGACATTGCGCCGTTGCGCGGCAACGCGATCCTTCCCACCGACTGGGTCGACGGCCGCATGTCGATGCGCGCCCTCGCGCCCGGCGAGCCCGTGCGCCGCGATGCATTGAAGGCGCCGAGCGTCGTTGCCGCGGGAGACGCCGTGACCGTCCTGGCCATTGGCACTGGTTTTGCTGCGCAGACCTCCGGGAAAGCGCTGTCCGCCGGCGCCGAAGGCGAAACCGTCCAGGTCGCCGTAGCGGGCGGACGGGTCCTTACCGGGGTCGCGCGAGCGCCCCGCACCGTCGAAGTCCGTTGAGCCACGCCACAGGCCCATGTCCGGCGTGGCTAAAGTTATTCGCTTCGTGGCCGATAATGGGCTTAGGAGCCGCTCCCTGACCGTCCGCTCCTGGACGGGCGAGACTGCGGCGCGGAGAAGTCAATGAAGATCCAGCCTCCGGTCGACATCCAGTCCGCGGCATCGTCCAGCGCGCACGGCACGCGCCGCCCGGATTCCGCCGGAGCCCCGCATCGCGACGCGGGCCAGGTGCAGGGCGGCGAGGCCGCGCCGAGCCAGGCATCCGCCGTGGGCATCGGCTCGTTCGACGCTGCCAAGGTCGACGCGATCAAGCAGGCGATCGCCGAGGGACGTCTGTCGGTCAACGCAAGCGTCGTCGCAGACCGGCTCATCGCCGACGCACGCGCGCTCGCGGACAAGGGACACGCGTGACGCCTTCCCGGCCAAGCCTCTCTCCGGCCGGCCTGGTCGCCGAGGAAATCCGGCGTTACGAAGCTTTGCTCCAGGTGCTCGAAGCCGAGAGCAGCGCGTTGTGCCGCCTCGATTACTCGGCGCTGCAGCAAGCAGCCGACGCGAAGCAGGACCTTGTCGCGAACCTGGAGCTGCTCGCACGCGAACGCGAGGTGCAGTTGCGCGCGGGCGGCCACGCTTTGACCGAAACCGCAATCCGGCGCTGGCTCGCCGCTGGCGAGACTCGCGGCGCCGACGCGTGGGACCGACTGCGCGAGGTCGCGCGCGCCGCGCGTGACGCCAATGCGCGCAACGGCAGGATGCTCGCGCGCTGCAACCGACACTTCAGCAGCGCGCTGCACGCCTTGCTCGACGCCGCTGGAGTTCCGTCGGTATACGGTGCCGACGGCACCGCGCGCCGCGCTGCGGCAAGCCGCGTACACGCGGCGACCTGAACTCGTTCTTCGTTCTTCCAGCCTACGCGCCGCGCTGTCGCCCGGCGCGTGCGGGTGTGGTTGGTCACGCTCGCGCAACGTGCCGCTCTGCCGACGCGTGTCGGCGTGGCGATGGCGCCAATCGTTGAGTTGCGATGACCGAACATGCAGTAGTGATCGCCGGAGGCGGTCCGACCGGGTTGATGTTGGCAGGCGAGTTGGCGTTGGCGGGTGTCGATGTCGCCATCGTCGAGCGGCGCGCCAGCCAGGACCTCGCCGGCCTGCGTGCGAGCGGTCCGCGTTCACGCACGATCGAGATCCTCGATCAGCGTGGAATCGCCGATCGGTTCCTTTCGCAGGGCCAGACATTTCCGGCCGTGCGCTTCCACCTGATCCCGCTCGATACCAGCGACTTGCCCACTCGGCACAACTACGGCCTCGCGGGACAGGCACCCGTGGTCGAGTTTCGTTGCATCGAGCCGGATTCCCATCCTGTCCGACATCGACGGCACATCCGGCGCCTTCGAACGCGAAGGCTCTGGCGCAGCGTCCTATCGCGTCGACGATCAGATGCCCCGCGACGCAGGCACGTTGACTTGCAGCCAATAGCGAACGACGTCCCCCAGCATCGCGACGAGCTCGGGATAATCGATCGGCTTGACGATGTAGCTGTTGGCTCCGGCGCGATAGCACTCGCGCACGTCATCCCCGCTCACCGAGCTGCTCAGCACCACGAACGGGAGGTCGCGCGTGCGCGGATCGCTCTTCGCGCGACGCAGGACCGCCAGCCCGTCCATCCTGGGCAGGCGCAGGTCGAGAAGGACCAGCCGCGGTGGTGCGGCGCCGGCGCGATTGGCATGGCTGCCGGTGCCGAACAGGAACTCGAGCGCCGCAACGCCATCGACTTCGTGCACGACGCGCAGCGCGATGTTGGCCTTGCGCAGCGCGCGCAGGGTGAGCTCGGCCGCGTCGGCGTCGTCCTCCACCAGCAGCACGTCGATGTCGTCTTGGTCGGTCACGGGGATCCTCGGACTGGGGCCGATGCGGCGCAGGACGCCATTATCAGGTGGTAGGCGGATCCGGTGGCGTGGCGAGGATGAAAAGCGTCACCCGCCGGTTGCGGGCGCGCCCTTCGGGCGTGTCGTTGCTTTCGACCGGTCGATTGTCCGCGAATCCGGAAGCGGTCAGACGCGTCGGATCCACACCGCTCGACACGAACAGCCGCACCACCGCGCTCGCGCGCGCGCTCGCCAGCTCCCAGTTGGACGGATACTGGGGGCTCGCGATCGGCACGTTGTCGGTGTGTCCTTCCACCTGAACGGGATCGGCAGTCGTGGTGAGCACCTGGGCGACGGCCTGCAGGGCCGAGATCGAACCGGGCTGCAACGCGGCCTGACCGGGATCGAACAGCACGCTCGCATTGATCTCAACGGCCAGACCGCGCGGCAATTGGCGCAAACGCACCTGCCCGGATTGCACCAGCGGAGCGAGCGCTTCCTTGATGCGTGACGCGACGTCGATGAGCCGGCGCTCCTGCTCGCGCTGCTGGGCTTGCGCCGGCGTGACGATTCGCGTGGGTCGCGGCAATGGCGGAGCCTGCGTGCTCCGGTTGATCGGTGCCAGGCCGTTGCTCTGCGGCGTCACGACGCGATCGTGTCGGAAGGCCGACACCAACGCATCGGACATCACGCGATACTTGCCTTCGTTGAGCGAGGACACCGCGTACATCACCACGAAGAACGCGAACAGCAGCGTGATGAAGTCCGCGTAGGAGACGAGCCACCGCTCGTGGTTGTCGTGCTCCTCGGGCCTCTGGCGGCGGCGACGCATAAGTTTCCCTAGGCGAGATAGCCGGTCAGGCGCGATTCCATCAGCTTGGGATTCTCGCCGTTGGCGATCGCGAGCAGTCCCTCGCGCACCAGGTCGCGGCGGAAGATCTCACCCGTGATGACTGTCTTCAGCTTGTTGGCGATCGGGAGATAGATCAGGTTGGCGGAGCCCACACCGTACACGGTCGCGACGAACGCTACCGCGATGCCGCCGCCCAGCTTGTTGGGATCGGAGAGGTTCTCCATCACGTGGATCAATCCCAGCACGGCGCCGAGGATACCGATGGTCGGCGCATACCCGCCGGCGGCTTCCCAGATCTTCGCGGCGGCACGTTGGCGGTCCTCCCATGCGCCGGTCTCCACTTCGAGCTCCTCGCCGATGCGTTGCGGCTCGAAGCCATCCACCAGCATCTGCAGGCCGCGACGCGTGAAGGCATCGGCGATGGCGGTGAGGCGGTTCTCGAGCGACAGCATGCCTTCGCGGCGCGCGTCGCCCGCCCACTGCACCATCTCCTGGATGATCGCATTCGCGTCGTGGCGCGGAGGAAGGATCACCCAGCGCGCGAGGCGCAACCCCTCGATGAAGGTTCGCAGCGGCGTTTGCACGAGCACGGCCGCCAGCGTGCCGCCCAGCACGATGACAAATGCCGCGCCCTGGACGAGCGAGCCGAGGTTGCCACCTTCGAGCGCCTGACCGCCGACGATGGCGATGAAGCCGAGGATCAGGCCGACGAGGCTCAGCACGTCCATGATGGATCCGAGCAGAAGTTTCGCGAGGCGGTCTTCATTTCACTGCCGGCGAGCGACTGCACGCCTCGCACGATACTTTTGCTCGATTCAACGTCGACGACGCGCGCTTCGGGCGACCCCGCGCTCGCGTCGAGCAAGAGCACGAAGAACCACGACCGCCGCGTAGCGGAACGGCAGGGCTGGCGTCTCATTGCTGGCGCTCCACGATGTGTACCCAACGCCGCGTTCCACTCTCGGTTCCTGATGCCGTCGTCTGACGCCGGAGCAGGGCCGCCCCAAGCCGGCGTCGCAAACTTTCAACCAAGCAGAAGTATCGTGCGAGGCGCTCCGCTCCCTCCAGTTGCATAACCATCAACCGCCTCGCGAAACGTTTGCTCGACGGGTTCACGCCCACTCCTTCAACCTGGATCGGATGCGGGCAATCGCCTGTCCATGCAGCTGGCACACCCGCGACTCGGACACCTCGAGCACCGCGGCGATTTCCTTGAAGTTGAACTCCTGCTCGTAATACAGGCCCATCAGCAGCTTCTCGCGCTCGGGCAGCGTTTCGATGGCATCGATCAACGCGGCACGGAAGCGCGCATCCTGATAGTGATCGAGCGGATCCTCGCGGTCGTCGGCGACATTGCGATCGAGGTAGTCGTCGTCGGGATCGTGCGTGAGATCCTCCAGGTGCAGGAGCTCGCAACCGCGCGCCTCCTGCAGCATCGACTGGTATTCGGCCAGCGGCACGTTCAGCTCCTTGGCGATCTCGATTTCGCTCGGCGCGCGTCCCAGCCGCTGTTGGAGGCGGCTCAGCGCTCCCTCGATGCGCTTGAGCACCCGCCGGGTGCTGCGCGGCAGCCAGTCGTTCTGACGGACCTCGTCGAGCATCGCTCCGCGGATGCGCTGGGTCGCGTAGGTCTCGAACTGATTGCCGCGGAACTCGTCGAAGCGTCCGATCGCATCCATGAGGCCGATCATGCCGGCCTGGATGATGTCGTCGATCTGCACGCTGGGCGGCAGGCGCGCCGCGAGATGATGCGCGAGCCTGCGCACCAGGGGCACGTATTCGGCGACGCGGGCCCGTGTGTCGATGGTTCCGGCGGCGGTGTACATGTTGCCGATCGCTTGGAAGTGTCAGAGATTCACCGCGCGTTGCACGGGCGCCGGCTCGGCGAGCGAACGCGCGAGACGGTCGCACGCACCGGCGCGCCTGCGGGTGCGCTCCGCGTCGACGATGGCGCCGCAAAGCTCGAGCTCGATGCCGAGGAAGCGATGCGCAGTCGCAGACACGCTTGCAAAGGCGTCCAGCGCCGCGCGCTCCGTGCGCGCGCGATCGATCAGCACGCGGCAGCGTCCGCGGCGCCCATGACGCGCCAGTTCCTTGAGTCGCGCGTAGGCGGCCGTGATCGACGTCGCGGTCGGAGCGAGCGCCAGCAGCCATTGCGCGTCGTCGGCGAGCCCCCAGGGAGCGCCGTGACACACGCGCATGTCATAGCCGCGCAATGAAGATGCGAACTGGCGCCACGCGCGCGTGGCGTCGACATCGCGTGCCTGAAGCGCCTCGAGAGCGCGACGCGCGGGCAATACGGCGATATCGTCGGCGACCGGGAGCAGCGCGGCGCTCAGCGGACGATCGCCGTGCAGCACCTGGAGGAGGTCGAAGCGCGCGCGCACACCCAGGGCGCGCGTGAGCTCGGTGCGTCCGCCGTCGAGGATCAGCACGCGATGCTGCTGTCTGGCAAGCGCGAACGCGAGGTCGATGGCGAGCGTGCTGCTCGCATGACCGACGACGCCGATGGTGAGCGGGTCGGCAGCGCCGAACAGCCGGCGCAGTCCCATCGCCTGATCCTCACGCATGCCCGGCTCCCGGCATCGCGGCGAGGAGCGCAAACTCCTCGTCGCCGAAGGTGAACGGGGTGGTCTTGGTGATCGCACGCAACGATCGATCGACCAGATAATCGGCCCGCGCCGGTGCGAGGTCCTCGGGAACCCGCTGGCCATTGGTGATGTGGTGCACCAGGAGGTGATGTCGCATCGCGACGTCGAGCACCGGACCGAAGCGGGCAGCTTCGTCGAGCTTGGTGAGGATTGCATCGACGGCGTGCGCGCCCGCAGC
>DATKLH010000472.1:0-2162 GCA_035542515.1 Casimicrobiaceae bacterium | reverse complement strand
GTCGCCCGCCGGGACGGCCGGATCGGGCTCTTCGGCGTGCGCGGTGTGATACCAGATCATCGCGCCGATGCCGCCGATCAACAGGATGATCGAAGCAATCGACCATAGCGCACTGCCCGCGGTGAGGCTGTTGCCCACCAGTGGCTCGTGCGGCCAGTTGCTCGTGTACGAAAGTCCGCTTTGGCCCGGACGATCCGTCGCCGCGGCCCACGATGACCAGAAGAAGAACGCGCCGAGCGCCTGGCGATCTTCGAGCTGCGGCAACGTGTCGTCGGTCATCGCATACTGGTCGCGCAGCTTTTCGAGCGCGGGCGCGTCGCCGAACAGATCGATGTAGTGCTGCGCCGTCGCCTCGATCGCGCGAGCGCGTTCGTTGGATACGGTGATCGTCCCGGTGGCGGCGTCGTAGGTGTTGCGACGCATCTCGGCCTTGACCGTGGCGGCGATCGCCGCCTGCTGCGTCGGCGAGAGCGAGTCGAACGGCTGGCGATGTTCGCGTTGCGCGAAAATCTCGCGCAGCGCCGCGGCTTCGCGATGCAGCCAGTCGGCGGACCAGTCCGGCGCGACGTAGCTGCCATGACCCCACACCGTTCCCAGTTGCTGTCCTCCCGCGGACAGCCACGCCTGCTGGCCGTACTGAATCCGATCGCCGGTGTAGAGCGTCGCCCCGTCGGCGGTGACGACCTTGGTCGGAATCGGCGGCGCGGCGAGATAGATCTCGCGGCCCAGCCAGCCCAGGGTTGCAAACGACAGCACGAACACGATGCCCAGCCATTGCCAGAGGCGGCGAGTCGGTTTCACGAAAGACGCTCCTTGTAGATCCGGAAAGGAAAGAAATATCTGTAGGTGCATTGTAGATACATCTTTTAAGAAGGTATACGGTATCTGCACCTTATCGCGCGACCGGTTTGATCTCGGTCAAAAAACCCAGGCCCGCGAGCGTCGATGCGAGGCGATCGGCGCTGCCAGGCGTCGTCGAATCGACGACGATCCCGCGCGCCTATCGCGGGTTGCCTATTCGCTGGGTGCAGGCGTTTCGCGACCTGCCGTGCGGTGTCGGAGCCGCGTCTTGGCCCTCTGGACTTCGGTTTCGACCGCCTGGCATTCCTCGCCGCTGAATTGCTCGACAAGCGCTTCGACGAACACGCGCGTGCGCGCCGGCATCAGTCGTCGACCCGGATAGACGGCCCACGCGCTCACGGGCGGTGTGCGCCAATCCGGCAACACCTGCACCAGCTCACCGCGTTCCAGGTAAGGCAACGCCGAGTAGTCGTTGATGATGGCGATGCCGGCGCCGGCGACGGCCATGCGCATGAGAAGCTCCGGTGAATTGGCCGTCGCGCGCCCGGGAGGAACACCCTCCCAGCGCAGCTTGCCGTGGGTCAGCACCCAGGGCATCGGATCGCCGGTGCGCGCGAGGACGCGCAACGCATCGTGTTCCATCAGCGCTTCGGGCTCGGAAGGCGCGCTGCGTCGCGCGAGGTAAGCCGGCGCCGCGTAAAGGCTGCCGCTGAATTGGGCGATGCGTCGCGCGACCAGCGATGCGTCGCTGCGCAACTCGCCCATGCGAATGGCGAGGTCGAAGTTCTCTCCGATCAGGTCGACGACGCGCGCGGAAAGGTCGACTTCGAGCGTGATCGCCGGATACTTCAACGCGAATGCGGCCAGCAGCGGCGCGAGCATCGTGATGGCGAAGTCGCCCGGCATGCTCACGCGCAGGCGACCGCTCGGTTCGGTCTGGCGGTTGTGCGCCAGCGACGCCGCCGCGGCGACGTCTTCCACGACATGATGCGCATGCTCGAGCACTGCGCGACCGAAGTCGGTGACGCTCAGCTTGCGCGTGGTGCGCAACAGGAGGCGTTCGCCCAGTCGCGTTTCCAGGGCGGCCAAGCGTCGCGAGACGGTCGACTTGGGCAGTCCCAATCGCTCGGCCGCCCGCGAGAAGCTCCGCTCGTCGACCACGCGCGCGAACAAGGCCAGGTCGTTGGCGTCGATCTCCGCATTCTTCTCTTGTTTCAGACGCATACGTGAGCTCTCGATCCGCCGAATTGTTGCCGCGGGGGAACGATCTTATCCAAATCAGACCCCTTATCCATCGACCTTGCAACAAATATATTGTCTCCATCGATCCTCTCGACACCTCGGAGCAACCGATGAAGATC
>DATKLH010000471.1:0-2583 GCA_035542515.1 Casimicrobiaceae bacterium | reverse complement strand
GGTTCGCGCGGACGCGAACCGCGACACCGCGCCGACTGCAAGCGAACCGATGAGTGCTGCAATCACGGCACCACCACCGATCACCACCAGGCCTTGCAGGCCCGCGACGGCAAACAGGAACCGCGGTGGTGCGCCGAGCACGCGTAGCACACCGAAGCTCCCACGTTGAGTCGACAGCATCGCGGCTACGGCGAGCACGACGGCGACGAGCACTAACACATCGAACGTTGCGGCCAAGCCGGTAAGAATATCGCGCGCGTCGCCGAGCACGCGGTAGAGCGGCACCAGGACCTCGGCAGGAAAGAAGGCGGCGGTTCCGTTGCCGCGGTACCGCATGCGAATCCGGTAGGCATCACCGATCGTGCGCGGATGCACCACCGCTGCGGGCACCCGCGCCGGAGGCCATGGCGGTCCGAGAACGCCGCCGGCTCCCGGCTCGTCGTGCATGAGCCATGCTGTCTCGATGGGGACGATGATCGCGCGATCCCATGGGGTTCCGGTCGCGGCTGCGCGCCCCACGACCTCGAGCTCGAAACGATGCTCGTGCGACTCGAGCAGGTTTTCCGTTGCCGACCCGTGCTGAGGCGAGAATCGCGTCCCTACGACCATGGACACCGCGCTGCCAAGCAGCGCGTGGTGCGGCGAGGTTGGCGCGTGTCCCTCGACAAGACCCGCGGGGGCCGCGAAATCCATTGAAGTCGCTACGATCACGTGTCCGGCGTACGAATCGGTTACCGCGACAGGCGCTACCCGATCGATTTGCGGGTCCGCCTGCAGATCGCGAAGCACGCCCGCTGGCATCAGATCAAGCGGTGCAGGCTGCAGATAGATCGTTGTCAGGACGACCTGGGCTGCGCTACCGGCAGCGGCTACGACGATGTCGAAACGGTCGGCCGCTCGTGTACTTGCAATGCGGAACGCGCGCTCTTCGGCGCTCGCCAGGATCGCGAGCGCACCGGCAAGCGCAACCAGCGCTACAAGCGCGATCGCCGCGAACGCGTTGCGCCGCAGAGCCGCGCAAGCCAGCGGCCACGGATTCATGCCGGTTGATCGCCGGCCACCAGTTCGCCCTGGGCGAGGTCGAACCGCGCGTCCATGCTTTGCGCCAAGACGCTGTCGTGGGTAGCAACGATCAGTGTTGTGCCAAATTGCCGGCAAAGCTCGTTCAGCAGAGTGCCGATGCGATTGGCGTTGTCCCGATCGAGGCTCGCCGTAGGCTCGTCGGCGAGAACGATCGCCGGGCGATGCACCACCGCGCGGGCAACTGCGACCCGCTGCATCTCGCCACGTGATAGCGATTCTATGCGCCGCTGATCGGCCACGCCCACCCGGTCGAGGAGGGCGCGCGCACGCTCGACGATCATCTTGTCGGCCTGGAAGCGGTCGAAATGTGTTGTGACGATGACGTTCTCGAGCGCCGACAGTCCGGGAAACAGGTAGAAGTGCTGGAAAACAAAGCCGATATTCGTGTGTCGCCAGCGATCCGCTGCAGCACTCGAAAGTTTCTGCACGTCGACATCGCCCCAGCGCACGCGACCCGTCGGGAACCGATCGATCCCCGCCAGGGTACTGAGCAGGCTGGTCTTGCCCGAACCCGATGGACCGCAGACCGCGACGCGAGCACCAGCCTCCACGGTCCATTCGCCCACGTGCAGAATGTTGCGCGCCGTGGCGACCCCGTTCGCAAACGCGATCGCGAGATCGCGAACTTCCAGCGGAAGTCCGGAACGATCGTGCATGTCAGCGCACCAACGCGCACTCGGCGTCGACTACGCGAACCAGGCTCACGAACCCCGTGTCCGGATCGATTCTCGATCCCAGCTCCAGTTTTCCGGTTACAGCCACCGGCAACCCGTCTTGCGTCGAGCGCAATCCTTCGCGCGGGTAAACGACGACGATATCGCTCGGCCAATCGGCGTCGGAATTGCAGAACGGGCATAGCGCGACCGGCGCGCGCGTGAGAACGAAGAACTTCACCTCGGGCTTGAGCGGAGGCGCGAGGTAGCCGAGGATGCGTACCGACCGTCCGTCGAGAGACTTCGCCTTGGTCGAGAGCTCGAGCCCGAGCACCGACTGCTTGGCGTAGAGTTCGTCGAATCGAAGTGTCGCTTCCGTCGCGAAGACGACGGATGGCTCGATCAGCGGCAGCGCGCACGCCGCCCGTATCAACGTGAGATGGAAATCCCGCCGCTTCATTGCGCCGTTGCGATCGCGCGTTTGGCCGGTGCAGAACTCGTGCGCTTTGCCGCTGCCGGCCTGCCCAGTCCGAGCGCATCGACCATCACATGGAACACCTCGGTGTTGTCCATGAACCCGTGGAATGCCTCCGATCCTGGTCCCATGGCAGTCAGCAGCCCGTCGTCGGCAGTATGCGTGCCGGTGTCGGCTGAGCGTGGCAGGTTGCCGACGCGGAGCATTGCACCGGGCCGCTCCTTGTACATTTCGTTCGCGACGTAGACCTTGTCCTTCGCGACGGCGGGAACCCGTGGTCCGTCCAGGCTGGGACGGAAGGTTTCGTAATAGTCGGGGAAATTCCCGTAGAACATCGCGAGGCGCCGCGAGACGTCCACGCTTGGCGGATAG
>DATKLH010000470.1:0-3670 GCA_035542515.1 Casimicrobiaceae bacterium | reverse complement strand
ATCCGGACCGTCGTCTCGCCCAGCACGCGCACCTCGCGCCGCGGGAAGGGAATCTCGATGCCATGCGCGGCAAACTCGCGCAGGATCTCACGGTTGATGTCGCTCTTGAGGTTGCCCTGGCCCAGATGCGGGTCGTTGATCCACACGCCGAGCTCCAGGTTGATGCCGCTGTCCCCGAAGCTGGTGACGAACGCCGCCGGCGCGTTGGGCTCGCCCAGGATGCGCGGCTGCCGGCGCGCGATCTCGCCGAGCAGTCGCAGCGCGAGCTCGACATCGGCATCGTAGGTGACCTGCACCTGCACCGCGACGCGAACGTCGCGCGTGGAGTACGAGTGGTTGAGCACCGTCGTGGTGACGAGCGTCTCGTTGGGCACGATCGCCTCGACGCCATCGAGGCTGCGCACGACGACGTAGCGCGACGTCACCTTGGATACGAATCCCGAACGACTGTCGACGGTGATCATGTCGCCCAGCCGGATCGATCGATCGAGCAGGATCGTGAAGCCCGCGATGTAGTTGGAGGCGAGCTTCTGCAGGCCGAGGCCGATGCCCACGCCCAGTGCACCGCCAAAGACGCTCAACAGCGTGAGATCGAACCCGATGGTCTGCAGCGCGATCAGCACGCCCACCACCAGCAGCACCGCGCGCACGAACTTCGCGAACACCGCGCGCAGGTTGGTATCGAGCTGGGTCGCAGCGTCGAGCCGCTGCTCGATCAATGCGGAGATCCATAGCGTGACCACCAGCGTTGCGATGATCACGGCGATGCCCTTCAGGATCTCGAGCAACGCGACCTGCGACTTGCCCACCGGGATGGTGACCTCGGCGAGCGTGTCGCGAATCTCGGGCAGCACGCCGACGAAATACAGCACCACCATGCCCCAGATCGTGAACGCGATGGCGCGCTCCGACGCGCTCAACCAGGTCTGCTTGCCGAACAGGCGGCGCAGCCCGTACACCAGCATACGGATCACCACCAGCGCGATCAGCAGCGGTACCGAGATCGCGAGGAAGAACGGTTGGCCGGCGTAGTGACGATAGGCGGCGCTCGCGAGCAGCGTCAGGCCCAGCGCCGCGAGCGGGAAGAACAATCGAACGATGCCGACAAGATGACGTCCGCGGGCGATCGCCGAGCCTTCGAGCTTCCGATCGATCGCGCCGGCAAGCCCCACGCACACCAGCGCGAGCGCGAGGTCGAGATAGCCCGCCGGCGTTGCAAGCGCCTGCTCGATGCGCGAGAAATCGACCGGGGCGATCATGGCGCGAAGCTTAACCGATCGGCCGCGGAGCGCTGCACTTGCTCGGCCCCGTCGCGAAGCTCCATGAACCTCGACCGGTAGCGTTGCGCGAGCGCGACATCGTGGCGCACGATCAGCGCGTTCTCGGCGTTGCGCTTCTGGGCCGCGATCGTGTAGTTGTAGCTTCCGGTGATCAGCGTCGCATCGCGCGTTTCGGCATCGATGATGATCACCTTGTTGTGCGCGGCGGAGAAGCGCCCGTCGAGCCACACCGGGACACCGGCCCGGGCCAGCATCGGCACCACGCTGCCCGGCGTCTCGAGCGTTTGCGAGCGATCGGCGATCAGCATGACCTTGACGCCGCGACGCTGCGCAGCGATCAGTGCCTGCGCGATGCGCCGGTTGGTGAATCCGAACGCCTGCATCGACACATCGCTGCGCGCGACGTCGATCAGCGCAACGATGCGCCGATCGATGGCGTCGCCAGGTGTGAACAGTGCCTCGTAGGTCGCCTCAGGCGCAAACGCAGCTTCACTCGCAAGCGCAACGGACGCGAATGCGCACAGCGATACGATCAGGCACACACGCGCGCTGTGGCGAGCCACCCTCATGCGCGCTCCATGACCGCGCCGTAGAAGCCGTCGCAGTGATGGATCGGCGTGGACAATCGCAGTGCGCTTCCGGTGTTCAGCGCGATGCCCGCGCGGTGCAGTTCCGCGGACGCGTCGACCTCGTGAAAGTCGGGGTGTGCAGCCAGGAATGCCCCGACGATCTGGTCGTTCTCCTCCGGCAGCACGCTGCACGTCGCATACACCAGGCGTCCGCCCTTCTTCACCAGTGTCGCGGCCGCAGCGAGGATGTCGCGTTGCTTGGCGGTGAGCTCGCGCACACCTTCGGGCGTCTGGCGCCACTTGAGGTCGGGATTGCGGCGCAGCGTGCCGAAGCCGGTGCACGGGGCATCCACGAGCACGCGATCGATCTTGCCGGCGAGACGCTTCACCTTGGTGTCGCGCTCGTGCGCGAGCAACTGCGGATGCACGTTGGAAAGGCCCGAGCGCTTGAGGCGCGGCGCGAAGCGGGCGAAGCGGGTGGCGACGACATCGAACGCGTAGAGACGTCCCTGCGATCGCATGAGCGCCCCGAGCAGAAGCGTCTTGCCGCCGGCACCGGCGCAGAAGTCGACCACCATGTCGTTGCGCCTTGGCGCAACCAGGTAGCCGATGAGCTGGCTGCCCTCGTCCTGCACCTCGACGCGACCGTCGGCGAGCAACGGATGTCCGATCAAGCTCGGGCGACCGCTCACCCGGATGCCGATCGGCGAATAGGGCGTCGCCGCGACCTCGAAGCCGTCGTCGGCGAGCATCGCGAGCGCGTCGCCGCGCGAGATGCGCAGCGGATTGACGCGCAGGTCGAAGGGCGCGGCGTGCTGCCATGCGCGCGCGAGAGCGTCGCGCTCTTCGGGCGAGCAGAAGGTCCCGAGTCGCTCCCAGAGCCAGTCAGGTACATCGGCCGCGATCGCGGCAGGCAGGGGCGTGCGCATGCGCGACTTGAACGCCGAGAGCCAGATCTCCTCCGCCGTATTGAGTGCCGGTTCCAGGTCGCGGACCGAATAGCCGAGCTCGCGAACCGCGACCGCCAGCGCAAGCTCGCGCGGCGAGGTCGTCTGCGCGAGCGTCTCGAGCGATCGCTTGCGACGCAGGTACGCGAACGCGCCTTCCGCGACGAACGCGCGGTCGCGCGCGCCCATTTCGCGATGCTCGCGGAAGAAGGCCGACAACACCGAATCCGACGGCGCGTCGAGCTTGTTCACGCGCTCGAGGGCAGCGGCCAGACCGGCGAGCTGGTTGGCGTGAGGGCGTGGCCCGTTCACGGTGCTGGTCGCTGGACGCGGGGTGGGCGTTGCGCTATTTCGCCGCGACCGCGGAATCGTCGACGCGGATCGCGTCGAGAACGACTTCGACCGTGCCTCGCCAGGTGCGCGTGACGCGCATCTTCACCGGCACGTAGCGCAGTTCCGGCGCGAGCCAGAGATACGCGTCGGTCTGGCCGTCGTCGCTGCGGCGGTGCCAGCGCTCCGCATCCACTTCGCCATGCGCCCAGGCGATGCGATCCACGCCTTCGCGCGTGAACGTGTAGCGTGCCGTGCGGCGCGTCGTCGCGATGCTGAAGGTCTGCTCGTTGCTGCTCGGGGGCTGGAAATAGGGCTGCCACATCACGGTGAGCGGATCGAACGCCGGAGGCTCCAGTTCGGCCGTCCTGTCGTCATGCAAGGTCACCACGCCAGCCTCCCAGTCGAAGTGCGCGACTTCGCGCCGATCGGGACCGCCGCGCTCGACGGCAAATTCGAGCGGCTGCAGTCCGGTCGTGGTGACCAGTCCGCGACTTTCGAGCTTGCCCTCGCCGCGCAACACCAGCGCCGCGAGCCCGCGCGC
>DATKLH010000469.1:0-10910 GCA_035542515.1 Casimicrobiaceae bacterium | reverse complement strand
ATGGCGACCGTCCAGTTCGACCATCGCCTCGTCGCGCTCATCCTCGCCATCCTGGTGCCCGCCCTGTGGTGGCGAGTGCGCAAGACCGAAGCGCTGCCGCTGCGCGCTGAAGTCGGCGCCAACGCATTGCTGGCGGCATTGCTGTTGCAGATCGCGCTCGGCATCGCGACGCTGCTGATGGTCGTGCCGGTACCGCTCGCCGCAGCTCACCAGGCTGGTGCACTGCTCCTGTTCGGAGCCGCGGTGCATCTGGCTCACGCGCTGCGATGACGCGCGATTTGCTTAATAGCCGCACAGCGACCATCATATGAACCCCACCTCTGCCGTCACGAAAGCTAGCCATGGCTGAGATGCGTGCGCTCGACGAACCGCTGTCCGACAACGAGCTCGACGAGCTCGAATCGTTCCTCGCCTCCGACGCGGTGCCGCAGGACTGCATGGACCTGGAGATGCTCGACGGCTTTCTCACGGCGATCGTGAGCGGGCCCGAGGCGATCCAGCCCTCGGAATGGCTGCCGCAGGTCTGGAGCGATGGCGGCCGCACTGCCAACCCGGCGTATTCAAGCAACGACCAGGCGCAACGCATCATGGGCCTGATGCTTCGGCACATGGTGGGCATCCAGCGCACCCTCGCGGAATCGCCGACGCGCTTCAAGCCGCTGCTCTACATGCCCGAGGACAAGGCGCGCAACGACAAGACGCCGCCGGAAGCCTCCGCATGGTGCGAAGGCTACATGGCCGGCGTGAAGCTGCGCGACGAGGAATGGCAACCGCTGTACGACGCGCACGACGCGCGCGACTGGATCTTTCCCATCGAGGCGCTCGCGTTCGGCGACCAGGATCCCGAGTTCGCCGAGTGGATCGACGACAAGGAAAAGCGGGCGAGCCTGGTCGACGAGCTCTCGGTGGCTTCGGTGCTCATCTTCCGCTTCTGGCAGGAGCGGCGTCGCGCTACCGAGTCGCGCGGCAGCGGATCGCGGCGCGAGTTGCCCGAGACGGCGCGCAAGGCGCGGCAGCGGTTGCATTGAACCGGCGAAAGTTTCCCGAGCCGGTGCGCGACTGGCGCGACGTGCTTGATGCTCCAGACCGGTCGACGTGGGCGCGCTAGCCCCTGGTCCCAAATCCCCAGCCCCGCCGTTCAGTAGTTCGACACCTCGAGCAAATTCCCATCCGGATCGCGGAAGTAGAAGCTCGTGATCGGCCCGCGTGCGCCGGTCTTGGGGACCGGGCCTTGCTCGATCGTCACGCCGCACTTCCTGACGTGTTCCATCGCTGCGGCAAGCGGCACGGAGGTGATGAAGCACACGTCGGCACCTCCGGGAACCGGCTGGCGTGCGTGAGGCACGTATTCGTGCCCGGCACGATGCAGGTTGATCTTCTGGTTGCCGAAGGCAAGCGCACGCCGGCCACCAGCGAACGTGACGGGCTGCATCCCGAGCACACGCTGGTAGAAATCGACGGTCGCGTCGACGTCCTGCACGGTGATCACGAAGTGATCGAGCGAATCGATGGTCAGCATTGGTGTGGGGTCAGCTCGGCGGATAACGACGTCGCCAGTAATCGCTCGCCGACGATTCCTCGATGAACTCGCCGAGCGGCCATTGCGGGAAGGTGGCGAGGTCGTCGGCGATATCGGTGATGACGCGGCGCGCTTCGACGCCGGTCACCCAGCGTTGCGGAATCGATTCTACGCCGCGCAGTGCGCCGAGCAGGTTGCCCGTGATCGCAGCCGTGCTGTCGCTGTCCCCGTCGTGATTGATCGAGAAGCGCACGCCACGCTCGAAGTCGTGCGTCGCGAGCGCGCACGCGAGCGCAATCGCGAGCGCTTCATCGGCCACCCAGCCTTCGCCGAGCTCGACCACGCGATCGGGCAGTAAAGGGCCTGCGGCGACGCACGCCTGCGCGCGGTCGATCGCTCGCAGCGTTTCCGTGTGTCCCGGATAGCGTGGCAGCAGCGCACGGATGCGCGCGACGGCATCCTCCAGCGAAACCTGCGTGACCAGCAACGCGATGATCGCCGCGAACGCGCCCGCCGCGAGGCGGCCGGTGGGGTGACCATGGGTCAGTCCCGCGGCCTCCGCGCCGAGCTCGAAAGCGCGTCGCGCCAGTCGCTCCGGCGATACGCCAACCTCCAGTCGAGCGCAGAACAGGCCTACCGGTGCGACGCGCGTCACGCAGCCGCATCCCTTGCTGTCGTTACGCGCGCGCTCGCCCAGGCTGACCATCTTCTGGAGCGAAGCGAGGCAGGTCGCGCCGGGCACGCGCGCGTCATGCAGCTCGGCCTGCTCGATCAGCCAGCCGTCGCGATCGACATCCACGGTGGGCGTGCGCCCCTGGGTGATCAGCCAGCGTCCGTACGCATGCGCAAGCGCATCGGCTGTCTTGAGCTCGCCACGCGCGCTCGCGCGCACCCAGGCACGGAGCAATCCCTCCGCCGTGAACAGCGACATCTGCGTGTCGTCGGTGATCGCGCCCTTGCGGCCGAACGCCGTGGTGAACTCGGTGATGCCTATGCGCCCGAAGGTGTTGCGGATTTCCTCGAGCGACATGAACTCGACCGGACCACCGAGCGCATCGCCGATCGCGCCGCCCAGCATGCAGCCGCGGTAGCGCGACTTGAGCGCCGGTTCGGGCTCGATGCGGAAATGGGCATCGTCCCGCACTCTCACTGCACCGCCTGCAACGAGATCGGGAAGTCTTTCGTCGACGCTGCGCGCCGAGTTGTGGTGTACGAAGGACGTAACGCTTCGTGCCGCATGGCCGAAGCTTAATCGGTTCACGTGCGCCACGGTAGCGCCTGGGCCGTCGTCAGCGCGAGGTGCGACCGGTTGAACAACGCGCAACTACGAGCGCGCAAGGATTGCCCGCGACCCTCCCGTGAAGCAAAGCGTCACAGGAAGGCCGCGGTGCAACGCAGGACAGGCGCGACGCTACTTGGCGTCGGCGCCGATCAGCTCTTCGCTCGTACGATACGGTCGATGGTGCCTCAGCCCAAGCACCCAGAGCGCATGGGCCATTCGAGTTCGCCAGACCTCCGGCGAGACGATGCGCACGCCGAGGGCGCAAACGGCCACTCCGACGAACGCGCATGCGAAGGCGAAAGCGCCCAGCACCCGCATCTGGACGATACCGCCCAGTGCGACGACGAGCAGCGACGCCAGCGCCGCGGCAAAGAACACGCGTATCCCGACCAGGAAGAACAACTCGCCTTCGCTACGCTGTGCTCGCATGGTCTGTTCCTAGACGCGATACACGCGACCGTCCACCACACGCACGCGATCGCCCACGCGCAGCTGGCCTTCGCCCACCGAGCTCACGCGCACAAGCGCACCATTGTCGAGCCGGACGGTGATCGCATAACGGTCGCGAGCATTCGATCGCTCGACCTCGTTGCCGACCACTGCGCCGCCGACGGCACCCGCGATGGTCGCGGCGGTGTTGCCGCGCCCGCTGCCGATCTGGTGGCCCAGCACGCCGCCGGCGACGCCGCCGATGATCGCGCCCAGTCCGGTGGGCGCCGATTGTCCGTAGCGATAGAGGTCGATCGACTCGACCACGCCATACTCGACCGGTTCCGCATACACGGGCGCAGGTTGCGCGTAAACCGGCCGGTCGTAGACGGCGTAGGGCTCGTTGTAGGCACAGCCACCTGCGAACAGCATCGTGCACAGCAGCGCGACACATGTTGCTGCGATTTTCATGACAACTCCTTAAGGGCGTGACGCGGCACTGCTGCGGGTGCGAGACGAATGGCCCGACGTCAGCACAGGCAGCAGCCGCTGCGAATCGAACCGGTGCGCCTAACTCACCGGCGAGGCATGCGGTCCTCGCTCTCGACGCGCTGCGGCTTGAGCTTGCGCTTCTGCATCGAAAGCGCGATTTCCAGAACGACGATGATCATCATCGTCATGGCGGCCGCGATGGCGATCAGCGAATCGCCGCTTCCGAATACGGCTTGCAGATCCAAAGGCGCAGCAAACACCGGAGCAACCAGCAGGAAGCCGATCGCCAATCCGACGAAGAAGTGCAGCCACGAGTACTTGTGACGGGTCGGTGTCATTGCGCGCTCACCGAGAATCGATCGAGATGCGCAAACTTTAGGAACACCGCGGGTTTCGCGCGATCGGTCGCGACCCGATTCGCCTGTCGGACATCCGCGGACGCCCTGTCCCGAGGCGACGACGGGGCGGGGTCGGCGGTATATCTACGCCGCTTTGGCCTGCCGAGGAGCGAACAGGTAGGCGTCCATCGCGAGCGCGCTGCCGTCGTAGCCGGCGTAGGCGCGGCGCGGCTCGTCGCCTGCGTCCGCGGCACCCCATGCGATGAACAGCGGAAGGAAATGCTCGTCGGTGGGATGCGCGCGGGCCGCGCCGGGCGCACGATCGCGATACGCGACCAGCGCTTCGGTATCCCGTTCCTCGATCCGCGCGGCGAGCCACTCGCTGAATTCGCGCACATAAGGCAGCGGCTGCACGGCACCGCGCTGGGTCATCCAGTCGCGGAGGTTGTGGGTGACGTGTCCCGACGCGATGATCAGCACGCCTTGGTCGCGTAGAGAAGACAATGCACGACCCACTTCGACGTGATGCGCCGCCCCAAGCTGCGGCTGGATGGCGAGCTGCACGACCGGTACGTCGGCCGATGGATACATCCAGCGCAGCGGGACCCATGCTCCGTGATCGAGACCGCGGCAGCCGTCGATGCCGGCGGTGATGCCGGCATCCTCGAGCAATGCCACGGCGCGCGCCGCGATATCCGGTGCGCCTGGCGCCGGATATCGAATGCGATACAGCTCCTGCGGGAAGCCGCCGAAGTCGTGGATCGTCTCGGGCCGCTCGCTGCCGGTGAGCATCGGCATGGCGGTCTCCCAATGCGCCGACGCAATCAGCACGGCACGAGGATGCGGAACCTCGCGAGCGATGGTGCGCCATGCAGCACTCGCCGGCGCGTCCTGCACCGCGTGCATGGGAGATCCATGCGACACGAACAGCGTGGGCATTCGCTTCATGATCCGCGTTCCTCGTTTCGTGCGCTGCGCGCGTCGAGCGTCACGCCGCAGCGCGCAGCAGGTTCTCTTCCTGGAGTGCCCTGCGCACGGCCGGGCGAGAGCTCACACGCTCCAGGTACTGGGTCAGCGCCGGCCATTTGCCCAGGTCGACCTTGAGGCTCGACGACCAGTTGAGCACGGTGTAGAGGTAAGCGTCGGCGACGCTGAATCCGCCTTGCATAAGGTACGGCTGCTTCGCGAGCGTGTCGACCAGGTAGTCGAAGCGGTTGCCCAGGTCCTGGATCGCCATCGACCTGTAAGCCTCGGGCGTCCTGGGATTCCACAGCGGTGCGAAGGCCTTGTGGATTTCCGTCGCGATGAAGTTGAGCCACTCCATCAGGCGATAACGCTCGAAAGTGCCGAACACCGGCGCGAGCTTCCCGGGGACGCGGTCGGCGACATATTGCAGCAGGACCTGGGCCTCGGTGAGCTTGATGCCTTCGTCGGTGACCAGCAGCGGGACGTATCCCTTGGCATTGATCGAGCGGTAGTCGCCGCCATCGGCAAGCCGATGCGTGGGGAGGTCCACGCGCTCGAGCCGATAGTCGAGTCCCGCTTCGACAAGTGCGATATGGACGGCGAGCGAGCAGGCCGCGGGCGAGTAGTAGAGCTTCATGTGAGTCTCCGTAGGTCAGGGTGGGATCAGGAGTTGGACTGTCTTCGACCGAATGAATGCTGCGTCTTCCGAATCACACAATAAAGGCCCTTTCTTTGCAGAGATCGTTGCATAATTCGCAACAATGGACCGATTCCAGGCCATGGAGACGTTCGTCCGGGTGGTCGAGACCGGCAGCTTTGCGCGCGCCGCCGATCGACTCGAGCTGTCGGTCTCCGCGGTATCGCGTCAACTCGCGGATCTGGAATCGCATCTCGGCACCCGCCTGCTCAACCGCACGACGCGTCGCTTGTCGCTGACCGAGACCGGACGCGTCTTTCACGAACGCTGCGTGCAATTGCTCGCCGACCTGGGCGAGGCGGAGCAGCAGGCGTCGGCGCACGCGGTCGAGCCGCGCGGAACGCTGCGTATGACGTGCTCGGTCACCTTCGCAGTGCGCCATGTCGCGCCGGCGATCGCAGAGTTCTGTGCGAAGCATCCGCGCGTGAGTTTCGATCTCGACCTGTCGGACCGCTACGTCGATCTGGTCGACGAAGGCATCGACCTCGCCATTCGCATCGGCGAGGCGCGCGGACAAAGCCTGATCGCGCGGCGCATCGGTATTTCGATGCTGGTGTGCTGCTCCTCGCCGGCGTATCTGCGCCTGCGCGGGACGCCCGCGTCACCCGCCGATTTGCCGCGTCACAGTTGCCTCACCTACGCCTACGGCATGCGCGACCTGTGGCGTTTCACCAACGTCGCGGGCGAGGTCGAGGAGGTGCGCGTGAGCGGCAGCGCGCACGCTAGCAATGCCGAGATGCTCGTGGCGCTCGCGTCCGCCGGTCTGGGTATCTGCCTGGAACCGGACTTCGTCGTTGCGCCTTACATCCGTGCCGGTCGGCTCGTGCCGATTCTGGCGAACTGGCAAGCGCCCAGCGTGGACGTCCTGGCCGTATACCCGAGCCGGCGACATCTATCCGCGAAGGTTCGCGGCTTCGTCGACTTTCTGAGCGAGCGCTTCGCTCGGCGCCCGGAGTGGCGACTCGACTTCGAACGCGAACAGCCGAAGCCCCGACCACCGCGTGCCGGCCGCCGGGGGGCGCTCGATACGTGAGCGAGGGACCGAGCGCTTCAGGGAAGCTGAATCTTGCCGCCGCCGCCGGTCAGCCCGCCCGGTCCGAGCGAAGTGCCGGCTGGCGGAATGACGATCGACGAACTCTGCTGGCGTCGCATCTCCTGCAGCTCGCGCATGGCGCGCTCCACGCCTCCACGCGCCGCGTCGGCGTACTTGCTCACCGCGTCGGCAAGATCGGTGGCCTCGATCTCGAAGCTGATCGGCAGCGGTCCGACGTTGGTCATGAGCTGCGCTTCACCGGTGTAGAGCGTGTCGCGCTTGGGGTCGGGTGCGCCGCTCGCGGTGACCGGTACGAGCACGCGCAGCGTGCCGATGCGTCGATCCGTGTAGATCTCCTCGCGATACAGCGACTGCGCATCCATCGAAGGGTCGCCCCCGCGGCTCGACGCGCTGGAAGGGTTCTCGTTCGCCATGGTTTCTGGTCCGATCGTAAGTGGGCTTCAAATCAGGCATGTGGCCGCGAAAAGGGCGACTTTCAACCCGCGCGCGGACGACTCGACTGCAAAAAATGCGTCGGCGGCCGTGGTAAAGCTTGCCCTGATGTTCTCGCTGCGCGCCGCCAAGACATTGAATGGATGCATCATTCTACGTGGTACGGCGCTTGCGCCAAACAAGGATTGCCGCATTTTGCGGGCTTTTGCGTCGGAGCGAACACACATGCCACGCGCATTATGGAAGGGCGCCATCGCCTTCGGGCTGGTGAACATCCCTGTGGAACTGTACCCCGGGGCCCGGAGCGACACGCTCGATCTGGACTGGATCGACAAGCGCAACATGGCGCCGGTGGGCTACCAGCGGATCAACAAGACCACCGGGAAGGTCGTGCCCAAGGAGCAGATCGTCAAGGGCTACCAGTACCAGAAGGGTCACTACGTCCTGCTGTCCGATGAGGACTTCCGGCAGGCCAACCCCAAGGCGACGCAGACCGTCGATATCGTCGCCTTCGTCGAGGCGGGCTCGATCGCTCCGCCGTTTTTCGAAACGCCATATCGCCTCGCGCCCGCCGAGCGCGGCGCCAAGGCCTACGCGCTGCTGCGCGAAGCCTTGCGCGAAGCCGGCAAGGTCGGCATCGCGTACGTCGTCATTCGTCAAAAGCAGCATCTCGCCGCGCTCATGGTCTGGGGCGACATGCTGCTCCTGGAGATCCTGCGCTGGAACGAGGAGATCCTGCGTCCCGACGAGCTCGACCTTCCGTCGACCAAGGATGTGCGCACCAGCGACAAGGAGCTGCAACTCGCTCGACGGCTGATCGACGATCTCAGCGACAAGTGGGATCCCGAGAAGTACAAGGACACCTATCGGGCCGACCTGATGGCGCAGATCCAGCGCAAGGTGAAAGCGGGCAAGACCGAGGAGCTCACCGAGCCAGTGCGTGAGCGCGCGGAAGGCGGTGCCCAGGTCATCGACCTCATGCAGGCGCTCAAGCAAAGCCTCGAGGCCGGAGGAAGTGCGCGCAAGCGTCCCGCGAAAGCGGCGCCTGTGGAGCGCGCTGCGAAAAAAGCGTCTCGTACGCGCAAACGAGCGTGAAGCGGCTCGAGTTGCGATGACCCACGCAATGCCAACCCGTTCCCGAGCTCCCCATGCAATCGCCACTGGCCACTTACCGGCGCAAGCGCGACTTCTCGCTGACCCCCGAGCCGGGTCCCAAGCGCGCGCGTGCACGTTCGCGCCTCATCTTCGTCATCCAGAAGCACGCCGCACGCCGGTTGCATTACGACTTCCGCCTCGAGCTCGATGGCGTGCTCAAGAGCTGGGCGGTGCCGAAGGAGCCGCCGGATCGGGTCGGCGTGAAGCGACTCGCCGTGCACGTGGAGGATCATCCCGTGGCCTACGCGAGCTTCGAGGGCGACATTCCCAAGGGGCAGTACGGCGGAGGTCATGTCGACATCTGGGACCGCGGAACGTGGACGCCGGTTGACGATCCACGCGAAGGCCTTGCTCGCGGTCGCCTGCTGTTCGATCTCGACGGCGAGCGGTTGCGCGGCCGCTACGCGCTGATCCGCATGAAGGCGCGCGAGGGCGAGCGCGCCGAGAACTGGCTGTTGATCCGTGAGCGCGACGCAGGAGATGCACCGGTGAAGACGAAACGACCGCGCAAAGCGGAGGGCCGGGGATCGACGACGCGTGGTTCGGTAGCGCCGGTCCCGCAATCGGACAGCGCAACATCGCGCATGTCGTCTGCGACCGCGAAGGCGAGTGCGTCGTCGCGCGGATCGCGCGCAGGAAAGACGCAGGCCGCGGTGGTCGCTGGTGTTCGCATCACCAACCCGCAAAGGCCCGTCGCGCAGGTCACCGATGTGAGCAAGCTCGATGTCGTGAGCTACCACGAGACGGTTGCGCAATGGCTGTTGCCGCACATCGCACGGCGTCCGCTCGCCGTGATCAAGTGTCCGGGTGGCGACTTCGGCAATTGCTTCTTCCAGAAACATGCCTCGGATCCGCGCCGTCCGGGCCGCACGACAGCAGGCCCGAACGATCCGCCGTACATGAAGCTCGCGACGCTGAAGTCGATCATCGAGGCCGTGCAGAACGGCGTCTTCGAGTTCCACTCGTGGGGATGCAGCTTCCCGCGACTGGATCGACCCGATCGCATCGTGCTCGATCTCGATCCCGATCCCGCAGTCGACTGGCCGACCTTTCGCGCGGCCGCGGATCGAGTGCGCGAGCTGCTCGACGACGTCGGCCTCCGCTGGTTCGTCAAGACCACCGGAGGCAAGGGACTTCACTTCGTCGTGCCGCTTGCACGCCGTTACACATGGGATGAGGTCAAGCAGGCTGCCGCGATCCTCGCCCAGCGGCTGGTCGACGAGCAACCGGAGCTGTTCATCGCGACGGCGAGCAAGGCCAAGCGCAGCGGCAAGGTGTTCGTCGACTACCTCCGCAACGCCGAAGGCGCCACGGCGGTAGCCGCGTACTCGCTGCGCGCCCGCGCGGGGCTGCCCGTTTCGATGCCGATCGCATGGTCGGATCTCGAGCGCGATGTGCGCGGTGCGTTCTTCAATCTGCGCAACGTTCCCGAGCTGCTCGCACGTCGCAAGCGCGACCCCTGGGCGGATTATGGCGAGGTCAGGCAGGGGCTGCCGAAGGGTGGGCGATAGGCGATGGGTGGTGGGTGATGGGCGATGGGCGATGGGTGATGGTCGATGGTTCTGAGCGATGGGCGATAGTTTCTATGCGATAGGGCTGTGCGCGCGGCCGTGTTATCGACCGGCGCCGGCGTTGATCCGAGGGTGAACATCCGAAGAGCATCGTTGCGAACGACGATGCTCGCGACCTTGCTACTGCGGTTGGCATAGCCCCGTCGCCCGGATGGCTGCCTATCGCCGGTTTCTCAGTAATGCCCCGCATGGCCCATCGCCGGCGCGCGGCGCACGCGGACCTCGGGCTTGAGATTCACCGTGAATGCCACCTCGACTCGGCGCGCGTTGACCTCGACGGTGCGTCGGGTCTGCTCTTCGCTACCGTCGAGCTGCGGGTGCCACACCCGGACGCTGTATCCGCGCAGCGGAACATCGGCGATCACCGCAGTGCCATCCGCGCCGGTCTTCGCAAAGAACGGTGACTCCGAAACATAGATGTAGCCGATCATCCAGTCGTGGATGTTGCAGCCGAGCACGACCACGCCGGCCTTGTCGAACAGCACCGGCTGGGCCGGCACGCCGGCGTAGAGCGGCAGCTCGAAGCGCTTGGCCGGTGAGAACGAGTACACGTGATGACGCACATTGTCCTTGTTGGGAAACGATACGGTCGAGCCGACGAAGATCGGCTTCACGCGAGGCACGAATTCCTTGTCGATCTGATCGAGCGATTCGGCGCGCGGATGCGCGGTTACGGGAATGACGCCGTCGCTGGGCACGGCCACCACGACGGCGTCCGCCACGGCATGCGACCCGGGATCGGTCACCTTCACGGCGATCGAGCCGGATTGCGCAACGGCGGTGGTGGCGCAAGCGAACACCAATAGCGCCGGCAGGACGGTCGCGCGGATCATGTCGGATTCAGTAGCGATAGGCGAAGTTGAAGGTCAGCAGGTCGGCGCGATAACTGAGGCTGGCTGCCGTACGCGTGTGCTCGTACGCGTATGCGAAGTTGAGCGACGATGACACACCAAGCGCGTACGACGCGCTTGCCGC
>DATKLH010000468.1:0-11929 GCA_035542515.1 Casimicrobiaceae bacterium | reverse complement strand
CGGCCGGCGCGTGGAAGGTCACGATGATGGGCGCCTGAACGGCGGGATCGAGGAACGCGCGAAAGCCGAGCTCGGCCATGCCGCGCACGAGCATCTCGCAATTTTGCGTGTAGCGCGCCAGGCGCGCCGGCTGTCCGCCTTCGACGAGGAACTGATCGAGCGCCGCGTTGAGCGCCACCACGATGTGCGTGGGGGGCGTGAATCGCCACTGCGTGGTCTTCTCCATGTAGACCCATTGGTCGTGGAGATCGAGCGCGAGCGAAGTGGAATGGCCCGCGGCCGCTTCCAGCGCCGTGCGACGCGCGAAGACGAAGCCCATGCCGGGCGGGCCTTCGATGCACTTGCCCGACGCGGCGATCAGCGCGTCGAACGGCGTGGCGCTCGCATCGATGGGCAACGCCGCGAACGAGCTCATCGCATCGACGATCAGCTTGCGCTCGTGACCGGCGACTACCGTCGCGATATCGTGCAGCGGATTCAGGATGCCGGTCGAGGTCTCGCAGTGGATCAGTCCGACGTGAGTGATCGAGCGATCCTGCGCGAGGAGCCGGTCGACGTCCTGCGGGGTGGTTGCCACATCCTCCGCGGTTTCGAACACGCTGGTTCTGCGACCCATCATCTGGGTAAGCCGGGCCAGTCGCTTGCCGTAGGCGCCATTGATCAGGACGAGGAGGTGACCGTCGCGCGGCAGCAGCGTGTTGACCGCTGCCTCGACGGCGAAGGTGCCGCTCCCTTGCATGGGCACGCAAACATGCGTCGCTTCGGCGCGCACGACGGCGAGCAGCTTCTTGCGCACATCCGCAGTCACGGCGTTGAAGTGCGAGTCCCACGATCCCCAGTCGCGCAGCATCGCGGCCTTGGTCGTGAGCGATGTCGTCAGCGGACCGGGCGTCAGCAGAATCGGATCGCGGCTGGTGTAGACCATCTTCGAGGCTCCTTGCAATCACGACGGTGGTCGATCCACCGCGTGCCTGTCGCCATGCCTTTGTGCCGTCGCGGAACCAGCCTGCACATGGCGAGACTGCATGTCGCTACATTGTCGCGCACCGCGCCGTTTTCGCCGAGCTCACGCGTACTCCATCCTCTTCGATCGCGACGCATCGCAACTTCCGTCCGCGGCAGCACACTAGCGGAAACTCGCGCGGGTGCGAATGCGCGTCACGATGAGGAGAACGATCAGCGTCACGGCGAGCAGCAGCATCGTGAGCGCCGCGCCGTCGAACACCGCGCCGCGATCGGAGAGCGCGAAGATGCCGATCGGCAGGGTCACCCAATCCGGTGGGTACACCATGATCGTGGCTCCGAGCTCGCCCATGGACAGCGCGAAACACAGGCCGGCCGCCGCCACGAGCGAGGGCGTGATCAGCGGGAGCGTCACGCGGAACAGCACGTATGCGGGTCTTGCGCCCAGGCTCGCGGCCACTTGCTCGAAGTGGGCCGGCAGTCGCGCAAGGCCGGCCGACACGCTGCCATAGGCGAATGCCATGACCAGCACGACGTGCGCGATCAGTACGATCGTCGGAGTGCCGTTGAGCAGCAATGGCGGCCGGCTGAACGCGACCAGCAGCCCGAGCCCGACGGACACCGACGGCACGGCGATGGGAAGCAGGAACAGGATGCTCGCCACGCGGGCATGGCTTCGTCGCAGGGTGCGCACCGCGAGCGCCGCCCAGGTTCCCAGAACGAGCGCGATGATGGTCGCGACGACCCCGGTCAGCAGGCTCGTGAGCAGTTCCTCCCCGGCGTTGCTGCGCACGGCATCGGCGAGGTGGCGCAACGTGAGCCGACTCGGCAGCACGTCGTTCCATTGACCCGCTATGCTCGCCGCGCCGACCATGAGCAACGGCAGGCCGAACACCGGCACGAAGAGCACGGTGAACAGGGCCCACGCGAGCCAGCGCCCGAGTCTAGAAGACAGAAGCACGCGCGCCTCCGGTACGCGACAACACCAGGCGATACAACAGGTACAGCCCCACCGACAACGCGACGTTCACCACGGCGGCGACGCAGCCGGCGGTGTAATCGAATTCCTGGATCGCCTTCCCGTAGATCAGCATCGGCAGCGTGATCACGCCCTTGGCACCGATGAACAGCACGATGCCGAATTCGTTGAGCGTCAGCAGCAGGCACAGGCTGCCGCCGGCGAGCAGCGCCGGCACGGCCTCCGGGAAGATGATCTCGCGGATGATCCTGAACGGTCGCGCGCCGAGGCTGCTCGCGACTTCGATCAGCGCGGTGTCGAGATGCGAGAACGCCGCCAGCAGCGGGCGCATCACGAACGGCGTGTAGAAGGTGATCTCCGCGAGGATGACGCCCCACTTGCTGTAGACGAAGTCGATCGGCGGCTGCGTCGTGTGGAGCAGGTCCATGAAGATGAAATTGAACGCGCCGGCGGACCCATAGAGGACCGTGAACGACAGCGCGATCAGGAACGACGGGAACGCGAGGATCGTGTCGATGAAGCCCACCACCACGCGCGCGCCGGCGAATGGAACGAACGACACGATCAGTGCGAGTACGAACCCCAGCACCAGGCACCCGAGCGTGGACAGCGAGGCGATCTCGATGGTGCGCCACAACGCCGTGCGGAACAGCGACGAGGAGAGCAGCGACTGATAGGCCCCGAGGCTCACCGGCCCTGCGTCACCCGTCAGCGATTGGCGCACGATGAAGAACAGGGGATAGAAAAAGATCAGGATCAGCACGGCCAGCGGCGGAATCACCCACAGACCCTGCGGCGCGCGTCGCCGCGCGATCGGCCGGCGCGCCTGCGTATCGAGGACGGCGGTCGCGGTCATCGAAGGTGCGTCAAAGAGCTTCGCCGGCAGCAGCGGCCGTCGGTGCCGCGGTAGCCGCGAGCAACGTGGCTTCGTGGGAGGCGAAGTGCAACGACACGCGCTCGCCTCGCTGCGGTGGGGCACGCAGGGGCCGGCAGTCGGCGCACATCTCCGCACCGTCGACATCGAGGTAGAGCCGATGCGCCGACCCGCGCCACTGGACCTCGGTCACGGTGGCGTCGATGGTATTCGCCGCGCTCGCGTGCGGCTCGAGGCTCAACGCATGCGGGCGTATGCAGAGCATGCGCGTATCGCCTGGCGCTGCCTCCGTGAATGCAGTGACCTCCAGCATGCGGGAGCCGAGCCGCACCCACGCCTGCTGCTGCGCCTGATCGCAACGCTGCACGGTCACTGGAATCAGGTTGGCATTGCCCACGAAAGTGGCTGTGAAGCGCGATGGCGGACGCTGGTAGAGCGACTGGGCGCTTCCCACATCCACGAGGCGGCTGTCGTTCATCACCGCGATGCGGTCGGCAAGCGTGAGCGCCTCGATCTGGTCGTGCGTGACATACAGGATGGTCACGTCGGGCAGCTCGCGATGCAGCCGCGCGATCTCCTTCAGCATGCCGCTGCGCAGTTGCGCGTCGAGCGCCGATAGCGGTTCATCGAGCAGCAGGACCTTGGGGCGGATCGCGAGCGCACGTGCGATCGCTACGCGCTGCTGCTGTCCGCCGGACAATTCCTGCGGATAGCGTCGTGCGTAGGAGGCCATGCCGACCAGCCGCAGGCTTTCCTCGACGCGCGGTCCGATCTCCGCGCGCGGGACGCTGCCCGCGCGCAAGCCGAACGCGACGTTCTGGTCGACCCGCATGTGGGGAAACAACGCGTACTGCTGCACCACCATGCCGATGCCGCGTCGGTAGGGTGGCTGGTGAGTGACGTCGACTTCGCCGAGGAAGATGCGGCCGCGGGTGGGCGTGACGAAGCCGGCAACCGCACGCAGAGCAGTGGTCTTGCCCGAGCCCGAGGGCCCGAGCAGCGCCATCACTTCGCCGGGCTCGACGGCGAGATTCAGATCATCCAGCGCGACGGTGTGCCCGTAGGCCACCGTGACGCCTTCGAAGCGGATGCCGGGTGGACGCCGCGCGGGCTCCGCCCGCGCGGCATTGTCGCTGGACGGCGGCGCACCCGGCTTGGGACGCAACACGGAAGGCGGATCCATCAGCTCCCGGTCACCTGGTGCCACTTCGCGACGTCCTGCGACAAGTCGCGCAGCACCGCCGACCAGTCGGGCGTATAAACGGTCACGCCGTCCATGAACCCGTGCAGCTTGGTGAAGTTCTCGTCGGTCGGCTTGACGTCGGAACGCGCCGGGATGCCGCGCGCGATCGAGCTCACCGTCTCCTGGGCCTTCTTCGACAGCAGGAAGTCGATCAGCTTCTTGCCGTTCGCCGAGTGCGGCGCGCCCTTCACGAGCCCGATGTAGTAGGGCAGCGGCAGCGTGGTGCGCTGGCCCTTCGCGTCGGCCGGCCAGAAGATGCGCAGGTTGGGGTTGTCGGTCATCTGCGCGAAATTCATCTGAACGTCACCATTGGCGACGTACAGTTCCCCCTTGTTGACCTTCGCGGCGAGCTTGCCGGTCGACGACGAGGGGCCGACGTTGTTGACCTGCAGCTTCTTGAGGAAGTCGAAGCCCGCATCCTTGCCGCCCAATGCGTGGAAGGTCAGGACCATCAGCGCGGTGCCGTCGCCTGCCTGGCCTGGGGTGGAGTACTGGATCTTGCCTTTGAACTTGGGGTCGAGCAGGTCGTTCCACGTCTTGGGCGCGCCCTGCAGTGCCGAGCCGTTGTAGATGAAGCAGAAATAATTGTTGACCAACGGATACCACATGCCCTTCGGATCGCGGGATTCGGCGGGAATCGCGCTCGCATCGGCGGGCGTGTACGCGTCGAGCATCCCGTCGGCAGCAGCCTTCTGCACGAACGGTGGCAGCGTGACGATCACGTCGGCCTGCGTATTGGTCTTCTCGCGCTCGATGCGGTTCACGACCTCACCCGAACCGCTCTCGATGTACTGCACCTTGATGCCGGTTTCCTTGGTGAACGCGTCGAACTGCGTGTCGTACCAGTTGGGCTTGCCGTCGCGCAGACCGTCGGCGCTGTAGATGGTCACCACGTTCTGCGCCGACGCCGACCCTGCGGCAAGCAGTCCGGCGGCCAGTGCGAGAGTCAGGAATAACGAGCAGCGCTTCTTCACTTGTGCCTCCCCAGGCGAGTTCATCGGAACAAAGCGATCGGCAAGTCGGAGTGCTGTGCTTGCCGGCAAGCCAAGCCGCACGATCCTACACCGCTGCCCGCGGCCCTGGGGCGCGGCGATGTACGCCCCTGCGGCGTCGCGCTGCCATCCTGCGGATCGTCTATTGCAGATTGTTGACAATCTACACTCGGCACTATCTAATCACAACATGCTGAAACCGGTAGCTCGCGCAGGCGCGACCACGGGGGCACGCCCCGCGTCGGGTCGTCCGCCGCGCGATGCGGTCGCGCCCGAGGATCATCCGCGCGACACCATCCACCTCGTCCGTTCCAATTCGCTGCCGGCGCTGGTGCAACGCGAGCTCGAACGCATGATCCTCGCCGGTGAGCTCGGTGCGGGCGCCAAGATCAACGAAGCCGACATCGCGCAACGCCTCGGTGTCTCGCGCGGACCGGTGCGCGAGGCCTTCCGGGCGCTCGAGGAAACGGGGCTGGTGCGCCTCGAGAAGAATCGCGGCGTGTTCGTGCGCCAGGTGAGCGTCCGGGAAGCCGACGAGATCTACGAGCTGCGCGCCGTGCTCGACGAGTTCGTCGGGCGGCGCCTCGCCGAGACCGCCACGCCCGCGCAAGTGCGCGAGCTGCGCCAGCTCCAGGAGCGCATGGAGAAGGCGAGCGCGCGCAACGACGTCGACACTTATCTCGACGCGAACGTCGAATTCCACGATCGCATGGTCGAGCACACCGGCAACGGCAAGCTGCTGCAGATCTATCGCCGGCTGGTCAACGAGCTGCACCTGTTCCGCCGTGCGAATCTCACGCAGGGCGGCGTGCTGCCCGTGTCCTCGCGCGAGCACCGCGAGATCGTCGATCGCATCGCGGCGCGGCAAGTCGCCGCGGCGGGGCGTGCGCTCCACGAGCACGCCACGGCGAGCCGCAACCGCATGCACAAGACCTACGGCGAGACGGCGACCGCCGAGTCGCTCTCGCCCCGCCGCGCCGCAAGAGGCCGTTGATGTCCACGGCGCACCCACCGATCGCGCAACGCGACCCGTCGCGTGATCGCCCCTAGCCTGGAGGAGAAGTTCATGTTCCTGCTCGACCCGCAACCCACCGAGCGCGCACGGCCGCGCAGATCGTTCCTGCGCGCGACGCTGGTCGCCGCCGGCCTCGCGGCGGGGCTCGGCTTCGCGAGCGCGACGCTCGCGCAAGGCTGCGAAGATCCGAAGGTGCTCAAGTTCTCGATCATTCCCACGCAGGAAACGGTGCGCGAGCTCACGCTGTACAAGCCGGTGATGGACCTGCTCTCGAAGAACACCGGCAAGAAGATCGAGTTCTACATGCCCACTTCCTATTCCTCGGTGGTCGAGGCGCTGATGGGCAAGTGGGTCGACGTCGCGATGCTGGGGCCCGAGTCGTACGTGATCGCGCACGGCAAGGAACCGAGCATCGAAGTTTTCGCCACCTACTACAAGAAGAAGGACGGCGTCCAGGAAGCGGGCCCCGGCTACAAGTCGATGCTGATCAGCAAGAAGGGCTCCAAGTTCACGAGCATCGATTCGACCAAGGGATCGGTGATGCTCCTCGTCGATCCGGCAAGCACCTCGGGCGCGCTCATTCCCGAGTCGGTATTCGCGACGCAGGTCGTGAAGACGCCGCTCAAGCAGTACTTCAGCAAGGTCGCGTTCTCGGGCGGTCACGACCTCTCCACGCTCGCCGTTGCCGATGGCAAGGCGGACGTGGCGTTCGTCGCGAGCCACCGGTTCATGAACACCATCGAGACCGGCAAGGTGAAGCTCGAGGATTTCAACATCCTGTGGAGCTCGCCGCTCATTCCGCAGGACCCGTTCGTGTACCGCGGCACGCTGTGCGCGCCGCTGAAGGAAAAGATCGCGAACACCTTCCTCACGCTCGGCGACACCCCGGAGGGGAAGAAGTACCTGGAGAACGTCGGATCGGAGAAGTTCGTGAAGATGACGGACAAGGACTACGACATCATCCGCCAGGCGGGCATCAAATAACGTCGGCCGATGCGCGACCCGCGCTCCGCGGGTCGCGACGGCATCCTTCCATGACGTTTGCACTGCAAGTCCGCGACCTGCGCGCCGGTTACGCCGGGCGCGAGATCCTCAAGGGCGTCACCTTCGACGTGGCGCCCGACGACTTCTTCGCGATCATCGGTCCGAGCGGCGCCGGCAAGTCGACGCTGATCCGCTGCGTCAATCGATTGGTCGAGCCGAGCGGTGGCGAGGTGCTGCTCAACGGCCGCAACCTGCTCAAGCTCGGTCACAAGCACCTGCGCGAGGCACGCCGGCACATCGGCATGATCTTCCAGGAGTTCAACCTGATCGAGCGGTTGTCGGTGATCGACAACGTGTTGACCGGACGACTCGGCTACACCGGCACGCTGCGCAGCGTGTTCCGCATGTTCGCCCGCGACGACATCGCCCGCGCGCTCGCCCTCCTCGATCGCGTTGGATTGCGCGATCACGTCGACAAGCGCGCCGATCGGCTCTCCGGCGGGCAGCGTCAGCGTGTGGGCATTGCACGTGCCTTGATGCAGCAGCCCCAGCTTCTGCTGGTCGACGAGCCGACCTCGAGCCTCGACCCCAAGATCGCGCGCGAGGTCATGGGCCTCATCCGCGAGATCGCACGCGAGCTGCGCGTGCCGGTGCTGTGCAATATCCACGACGTCAAGCTCGCCAAGGAGTTCTGCACGCATGTCATCGGCCTGCAGGACGGCCTGAAGAAGTTCGAGGGCCGGCCGCAGGAGCTCGACGAGCGGGCGATGCACGAGATCTACGCGCTGGAGGTGCTGTGAGCGCGATTGCCTTCGCGCACGATGCGCGCGTCGAAGAGCTCGTTCGGTTCCGTCAGCGCAACTGGCTCGCGCGCGCCGCCACATGGGGTGTAATCGGCATTGCCGTGCTCGCGAGCCTTTACGCGATCGTCATCGGCGACACCGATTGGGCGCGCCTGTCCGCGGGCGCTCTGGCGCGAACGCTGGGACGCTTCCTCGAGTTCGACGTGTCGTTGCTGCCCGACCTGGTCGATCCATCCATCGATACGGCCTTGATGGCGACGCTCGCGTCACTGCTCGGCCTCTTGCTCGCATTGCCCGTGGCATGGCTTGGCGCCGCCAACATCACACCGCTGGGTAAAGCGAGCTACGTGGTGGGACGCGGCCTCATGACACTTTCGCGCTCGGTGCACGAGATCGTATGGGGACTGATCTTCGTGTCTGCCGTGGGACTCGGTGCGCTCGCTGGCATCCTGGCGATGGCAGTCCGCTCCGTGGGCTTCATTTCCAAGGTGATTGCCGAAGCGATCGAGGATGTGCAGCCGGGACCGATCGATGCCATCCGCGCGGTGGGGGGTAACAAGTTCCAGGTCCTGCTCTACGGCATCCTGCCGCAGGTCATTCCGGTCGTCCTCGGAACGGTGATCTTCGAATGGGACATCAACATCCGCCGCTCGACCATCATGGGACTGGTCGGCGCGGGCGGGCTGGGCCTGCTGCTGTTTCGCCAGATGGCGATGTTCAACTACGGCGGCATCGCGACGGTGATCAGCGCAGTGCTGCTGCTGATCCTGATCGCCGAAGTCGTTTCGCACTATGCACGCAAAGCCGTCCTTTGATGCGGCCGGCTCCGGCGGCGCGGCGGCCATCGACACGGGCGGCCTTGCCTTGACGAACGCAACGCATACCGGCGAGTTGCGCAGCGCGGACAGCGCCCCGACCGAGTGGCATCGTTTCCGCTTTCCGCAGAGCCTCTACCCGCACGCCGCGTTGCTTGCGCTGCTCGTCGTGATTGCATGGTCGATCGACCGGCTCAACATCGACCTCGAGCGTCTTCCCGGGCTGCTGGGCCGAATGGGAAGCACGCTGGCCACGCGCTATTTCCCGCCCAATCTCGCCCACATCGCGCAGCCCGATTATCTGCGCTCGGTGTTCGAGACGATCGAAATGTCGTATCTCGCCACCGTTGTGGGCATCGTGCTCGCGATTCCGCTGGCGTGGTTCGCCGCGGCGAACGTCACACCGAGCCCGCGCATCGGCTATCCGATCGCACGTCTCGCCGTGATGGCCTGCCGATCGGTGCACGAGATGATCTGGACGATCCTGCTCGTCGCGATGCTGGGCTTCGGTATGCTGCCTGGCGCGCTCGCACTCACGCTGTTCTGCATCGGCTTCGCCGGCAAGCTGTTCGCCGAAGCGGTCGAGGCGATCGATGCCGGACCCGTGGAAGCCATGCGTGCCGTCGGCGCTGGCAAGCTGCAGGTGTTTCTCTACGCGGTGCTGCCGCAAGTGCGCGTGGCCTGGACGGGAACGTCGATCTATACCTGGGACGTCGTATTTCGGGCGGCGACGGTGGTCGGATTCTTCGGCGCCGGCGGCATGGGCTGGTACCTGCGCGAAAGCGTGCAGCGGATCGCGTCGCAGGACGTTGCCGCGATCATTTTTTCCATCATCGTCGTGGTCCTCGCCGCGGAGTTGTTCTCGGCCTGGCTGCGCAAACGCATCGCTCACGCGATTGCCTGACGGAGTGTCCATTGTCCTTGCAACGCACGCGTCTTGTGAATGGAATCGCGCATGGCTGACCGCAACGCCATCGTCGTGAACGGCCGATCGTACCGGCGCACCGAGCAACCCGTGGTGGTCGTGTGCGTCGACGGCTGCGAGCCCGACTACATCACGCAGGCCGTGGCCGCCGGCGTTGCTCCCTACCTCGAGCGCATGTGCAAGTACGGGACGTCCCTGCTCGGCGACTGCGTGGTGCCGAGCTTCACCAATCCCAACAACCTCTCCATCGTCACCGGCGTACCGCCTGCCGTGCACGGCATCTGCGGCAACTTCTTCTACGATCGCGAGCGTGGCGAGGAAGTGATGATGAACGACGCGCGCTATCTGCGCGCCGAGACGATCCTCGCGGGCCTCTCCCGCTCCGGCGCGCGCGTCGCGGTCATCACCGCGAAAGACAAGCTGCGCGCGCTGCTGGGCAACGGCATGGAGGGCATCTGCTTCTCCGCCGAGAAAGCCGATCAGGTGACGCGCGCCGCCAACGGCATCGACGAGGTGCTGGCGATGGTCGGCAAGCCGCTCCCGTCGGTCTACAGCGCCGACCTGTCCGAATTCGTCTTCGCGGCCGGCGTGGAAATCATGAAGCGCCAACGGCCCGACGTGATGTACTTGTCGACCACCGACTACGTTCAGCACAAGCACGCACCGGGGACACCCGAGGCGAACGCGTTCTACGCGATGATGAGCCGCTATCTCGCCGAGCTCGACGCGCTCGGAGCGACCATCGCGCTCACGGCCGATCACGGCATGAACGCCAAGACCGACGCCGCGGGCCGGCCGCAGATCGTGTTCCTGCAGGACTGGTTCGATCGCGAGATCGGCCCTGCACGTGCGCGCGTGATCCTGCCCATCACCGATCCTTACGTCGTGCATCACGGCTCGCTCGGGTCGTTCGCGACCTGCTACCTGCCCGGCGACGTCGACGCGAGCACGCTGGCGGCGCGTCTTGCTGCGGTGCCCGGCATCGAGTCGGTGCTCTCGCGCGAGGCGGCGGCGCAGCGTTTCGAATTGCCCGCCGATCGGCTCGGCGACCTCGTCGTCGTGTCCGACCGACTGGTCGTCCTCGGGACCACGCCGGCACGCCACGATCTGAGCGGACTCGACGCACCGCTGCGATCGCATGGCGGCGTATCGGAGCAGAGCGTTCCCCTGCTCTTCAATCGTCGCTTGCGCGAGATACCGGCGCGTCGGGTGCGCAACTTCGACGTGTTCGAGCTCGCGCTCAACCAATGCGGATGAGACGATGAGCTGGCGCTATCACAATCCGGTCGATATCCACTTCGGCGAGCGCCGGCTCGACACGCTGGCTGCGGTGACCGCCGGCCGCAGAGCGACGCTCGTCACCTTTCCGGAAGCGGCCGGTCTGGGCGTGATCGAGCGTCTGCGACGCCTGCTGGGGCGCGACCTGGTCGAGGTGATCGATCGCACCGAGCCCAATCCCGATGTCGCCTCCCTGGCGCCGTTGTACGAAGCGTACTGGCGCTCCCCCGGCGCCGGAGAGGTGCTCATTGCCGTGGGCGGCGGCAGCGTCATCGACACGGCCAAAGCGCTGATGGTCGGTACGCGCGATCGCACCTTCGCCGAGCTCGTCGGCCTGCTCGCGACTGGCAAGCCGTTCGAACCGCATGCGGTCAAGCGCCTGATTGCCATTCCCACGACCGCGGGCACCGGAAGCGAAGTGACGCCATGGGCGACGGTATGGGACCGTGCCCAGGGCCGCAAGTATTCGCTGCACCTGCCCCAGACCTGGCCCGAGGCCGCCATCGTCGATCCGGAACTGACCCGTTCGCTGCCGGCGGGGCCGACGCTGGCCGCCGGTCTGGATGCCCTGTCGCATGCGCTCGAGTCGATCTGGAACGTCAACGCGAATCCGCTATCCGATACCCATGCGGTGGCTGCGGCACGGATCGTGCTCGCCACTCTACCGCGATTGATGCAGGACCTGACCAACGCCGGCCATCGGGTCGCGATGTCGCAGGCGGCCCTGCAGGCAGGCCTCGCGTTTTCGAACACCAAGACCGCCCTGGCACACTCGATCTCGTACGACATGACGCTGCACCACGGACTGCCGCACGGCATCGCCTGCTCGTTCACGCTGCCGCTGGTGCTCGAGCGGGCACTGGGAGCGGACGCCTCGCGCGATGCGGTCCTGGCGCGCATCTTCGAGGGCCCGTTGCGGGATGCGCCGCGAACGCTGACGCGGTTTCTCGAAGGCCTCGGCGTCAGCACGCGCTTCGAGGCCTACGGCGTTGCTGCCGAGGAGGCGCAGAGGATGATCGCCGCGGCGCTCGACGGCGTCCGCGGCAAGAATTTCATCG
>DATKLH010000467.1:0-3462 GCA_035542515.1 Casimicrobiaceae bacterium | reverse complement strand
GCCGAAAACCCCACGCCGTCGTTCATACGATCACGCTCGAAGGCGTCGGGTTCGTGCCCGACACGTTGAGCGTGCGACGCGGCGATACGATCGTGTGGGTCAACAAGGATCCGTTTCCGCACACGGTCACCGACACGCATGGCGCGTTCGACTCCGGATCGATCGGGGCGGGAAGAAGCTGGCGATACACCGCGGCCCAATCAGGGCGCTTCGCCTACGTCTGCACGTTTCATCCCAACATGAAGGCGACGCTCGACGTGCAGTAGGTCGCAGCAGTCGCGCCTAGGGCGCTGTCGCGCCTGCGCCACACCTCGTCGCGGGCGCATTTTGTGCTATGCAAAAAAAGACGCCCGATTCGCATATAATTCTCATTTGGCGTCCCTGCGCGGTTCACCCACGCGCACTGCACCGACGCTCCCGCCAGAGTTCTCGTCTTCCCCTCCAGCATGCGGCTCGGTACGCCCCTTACTTCCTCCGCCACGCGCGCAATGGTGTTGGGCAGCGGCGAACTGGGCAAGGAACTCATCATTTCTCTCCAGCGGCTGGGCGTCGAGACGATCGCCGTGGATCGTTACGCCAATGCACCGGGGCACCAGGTTGCGCATCGCGCACACGTGGTCGCGATGACCGACGGCGCCGCCATCAAGCGGCTGATCGAGCAGGAACGTCCCACCATCGTCGTTCCTGAAATCGAAGCGATCGCAACCGAGGAGTTGCTCGGGGTGGAGGCTTCCGGTCTCGCGCAGGTCGTGCCCAATGCGCGCGCGGCGCAGCTTACGATGAACCGCGACGGCATTCGTCGCCTCGCCGCCGAGAAGCTGCGGCTGCCCACCTCCGATTATCGGTTCGCCGACAGCCTCGAGTCGCTCCAGAGGGCGATCGAAGGCAAGCCGGGAGAGCGCGGCGTCGGGTATCCGGGTGTGGTGAAGCCTGTGATGTCGTCGTCCGGCAAAGGTCAGTCGGTGGTTCGTGCACGCGGCGATCTGGCGAGTGCGTGGCAATACGCGGAAAGCTCGGCCCGCGTTCGCGGCACCCAGGTGATCGTCGAGAGCCTGATCGAATTCGATTACGAGATCACGCTGCTCACCGTGCGGGCGAGCGCGGAAGGCGGCACCGCGACGCATTTCTGCGAGCCGATCGGGCACCTGCAGGTGAACGGTGATTACGTCGAGTCGTGGCAACCGCAGCCGATGTCGGCGCGAGCGCTGGAGCGATCGCGCGAGATTGCGCAATGCATCACCGACGAGCTGGGTGGACGCGGTGTGTTCGCGGTGGAGCTTTTCATTCGCGGCGACGAGGTGTGGTTCTCGGAGGTGAGTCCACGGCCCGACGACACCGGCATGGTGACGCTGTGCTCGCAAGCGCAGAGCGAATTCGACCTGCATGCGCGAGCGATGCTTGGCTTGCCGGTGGATACGCGGCGCATTGCCATCGGCGCTTCCGCTGTCATCTACGGCGCTGTCGACGCGCGCGGCGTCAAGTTCGACAACGTCGACGAGGCACTGCGAGTTCCCCAGTCGGACCTGCGGCTGTTCGGCAAGCCCGAATCGTACAAGCGGCGACGCATGGGCATTGCGCTCGCGACCGGGGACACCGTGGAGGAAGCGCGCGAGCGTGCGAAGGAATGCGCGCGGCGCGTTGTCCCGCGCGCGTGAAGCGAGCCTCCGACGCCCCGCCCGGAGCCGCGCTGGACCTGGTGGTCCAGGCGCCGCACGTCGCCTCCGAAGACATCGACGCACTGCTCGCACTCACGCACGCGACCCGCGTCGATGTGCTCGGGCGCGCGGCCAACGATGCCGTGCGTCTGGAGAACGTCGCGAGCTTCGACGGCGTTGCCGATGCCTGCGGAGCAGCCGCCTATGATTGCGCGCTCGTTCCGGGCGCGCGCACGCTCGATCGCGTTCGCCTGGTCGCGATGGACATGGACTCGACGCTCATCACCATCGAGTGCATCGACGAGATCGCCGACCTGCAGGGCATCAAGCCCGAGGTGGCAGCGATCACCGCCAGCGCGATGCGCGGCGAGATCGATTTCGCCGAAAGCCTGCGCCGTCGCGTTGCGCTGCTGGCAGGGCTGCCGGTCGACGCGCTCGCGCAGGTCTACGAGGAGCGTCTGCGGCTGTCTCCCGGCGCCGAGCGGATGCTCGCCGGATTCACGGCGATCGGCGCGCAGACGCTACTCGTTTCGGGCGGCTTCACGTTCTTCACGCACCGCCTGCGTGACCGGCTGAAGCTGGACCACACGCTGTCCAACGTTCTCGACGTGGAGGACGGAAAGCTGACCGGCCGCGTGCTCGGCCACATCGTCGACGCACAAGCGAAGGCGGCGACATTCCGCGATCTCGCCGACTCGCTGCGCGGAACCGACGGCATCGCCGTGGCGATCGGCGATGGTGCCAACGACTTGCCCATGCTCGCGCAAGCCGATGTATCGATCGCCTACCACGCCAAGCCGGTGGTACGCGCGCGCGCGACGCACGCGATCGATTACTGCGGCCTCGACAGCGCGCTCAATCTGTTCCGATAGCGGCGAGTCAGGCGGCCAGCACGCGGCCGGCGATCCAGATGTCGTAGAACGCTAGCACTGCGAGTCCGGCCCAGGTCAGTGCGGTGCCGATCCCGCGGCGGTGATGCACGGGATCGCTGGCGCGCGAATCAATCGTCGGTCGGCTCGATATCCGCTTCGTCCAGCCATGCGGCTTGAATGGCTTCCAGGATCTTCTCGCCCGATCGCCTGGGGTCGTCGTCGAAGCCGGGCAATGCAAGCACCCAGTTGTGCAAGTCGGTGAAACGAACCTTCGCCGGATCGACGTCCGGATGCGCTTCGGCGAGTGCAATCGCGATCTCGCGCGTATCGATCCACTTCATCGCGGCCCCTACTTTTCCTTGGCGTAGTTGATCGTGTACCTGGGGATCTCGATGATCAGATCCGCCTCACCCACGCGTGCCTGGCAGGAGAGGCGCGACACCGGCGTCAGTCCCCACGCACGATCGAGCAGGTCTTCCTCGTCCTCGCTGGGATCGCCCAGCGACTCGTAGCCTTCGCGCACGACGACGTGACAGGTGGTGCACGCGCACGACTTCTCGCACGCGTGCTCCACTTCGATGCCCTGGTCGAGCAGATTGTCCAGAACCGACTCGCCCGGTTGCGCGTCGAAGGTCTTGCCCTCGGGGCAGATCTCCGTGTGCGGAAGGACCTTGATGGTCGGCATCGCGCGCTGCTCTTACGCGAGGGAGTCGACCGACTTGCCGGCCAGTGCCTGCTTGACGCTCCGATCCATGCGACGCGCCGCGAATTCCATGGTCGCCCGGCTCAACGCGTCGATCGCGGCATGCAGCGCGGCGCGATCGGTGCCTTGCCGCGCACGAGACACGGTCTCCAGCGCGGAGTCGATCGCTGCGCGCTCGTCCGCGGACAACAGGTCGGCATCGGCCTGCAACGCGCGAGCGGTTGCTGCAATG